>JAVERJ010000109.1:0-6871 GCA_034007185.1 Candidatus Carbonibacillus sp.
ATGAGAAATGTTTGTGATTTTTAACGACCCGTTCACCGTAGAACGTGCGCAAACTGCTTTTTCGGCGATGTGGAATGATCATGTCTTTTATCGATCGTTAGAACGAACGTTGGATAAAGGTGAAGTAGACATGCGATAAGGTTATCCACTGAATAGCGCGATATCGCGCCTTGTTTCGCTATCTGCGTCATCTCCAAGCGATTTGCACTTTATCCTTGTTTTAAAAAAACAGCGTTATGTTCGCTGAAATCGGATAAGCGATGATCGTATTTGTGTGTGGAAAGACGCGTTTCCAAGGCATGGTATATGTTTGCGCGGTATGTGCGCGTTTTCGACGCGCGCTTCATGGGCTAAAGCCGATGGTTGGCTCTGATAAGATCCAAATGAACTGGAGAAAGGAGAAAACGCCTTATGCAAACGTTCAAACAGTACTGGATGATCATCCTTCCCGCCTTTCTTTTGTTAGCAGGCGGTGGTCTTTACTGGGTAACGTTCGAACGATCGGGAGGAGAGGCGTGGGATGTTTTAAAAGCTGATGAAAGCGGTGCGATTGCTTCAAAGACTCCCTTCAATCAGCAAGCATTGTCCAATGCACCCGAGGAAAAACGTGAGCAGTCGCCCGGAACGGAGTTAACGGCGGCGTCTAGGTCGGAGCTATCAACGGAAGATCAAAAAGAGCCGAACCGTCTGGCAGTCGATATTAAAGGGGCGGTCCGCTTTCCGGGTCTATATTATGTCGAAGAAGGCTCGCGCGTCTATGATGTCATTCAACTGGCCGGTACGTTCACGGCAGACGCCGATCCCTCCCGCATTAATTTGGCCGAAAAGGTCATCGACGGAGCAGTCATATATATTCCTAAAAAAGAATCGACAGAACAGACGATCGAGAGAGAGGAGCAGGACGGTCCAAACACAGCCGGCACATCGCGTGCGACGGCGCCTGTCGTGGGAAGTGCCATCATTTTACCGACGGGGCAGCACAGTCTATCGGGAACACAAGGCGGTGCTGGTGCGGTGCAAGGTGCGCGCCTCAACATCAATACGGCCGGTCTTGGCGAACTTCAGTCGTTGCCGGGTATCGGACCGGCGCGCGCTCAGGCCATCATAGAATATCGGGAAAAAAATGGTCCCTTTCAAGACATCAGCGAGTTAAAAAAAATTAGCGGTATCGGTCCAAAAACGTTTGAAAAACTGCAGGATAAAGTGACGGTCGGACAATGATCTTCGTTGGCTCACATAATCTAATTGGTAAAACAAGAAAGTGATGGTCAGACGATGATCTTAAGTTGGGCGTTGGCATTTGTGTTGGGCATATTCACTGTGGAGAACTTTCATCTCGGTCTGTCTTTTTCAGAGCACGTCTTAATGTTACTGATCGTTGTCACGGCGTTCGTTGTTTTATCATGGTTATTTATGCATCCAAAACGTGATTTGATCGGTGGACAATCGTTTAAACGACGCGCTCAGCATCTATCCCGTATAACCGTTTTCATCTGGTTGAGCATGTTTATGTTCGGCTTGGTGTGGGCGTTCGTTTATGAGCGATTCATGACACCTTCCCTTGATTCTACTTTTTTTCTGTCTGATGATTCGAGTGATTCGAGCGATGGTCGACCGTTTATCGGTTATGGTAAGATCTTATCGACACCGGATGTTGACGGTCAGTACGTTAAACTCATCATACAGATAGAAGGCGTGTATTGGAATGTTAAGCAAGAAAAAGATGAACATGATCGGTGGATCGTCCCCTTGCCACGTGAATATGCGATGGTTCGCCAGCAACCAGACCGTTGGTCTGAGCTTATTTTAGATATACAAAGCGAACGCCCCCTGCTCCAACCCCGAACGATCTGGATGCGCTTAAAGCTTGATTCTGCAGAAGAAAAAGTGTTAGCCAAAAAGATGATCGCTGGGGATAAGCT
Source organism: Candidatus Carbonibacillus sp. (assembly GCA_034007185.1). Taxonomy (GTDB): domain Bacteria; phylum Bacillota; class Bacilli; order Thermicanales; family DSM-22653; genus Carbonibacillus. Next base: position 1,923 of record JAVERJ010000109.1, read on the forward strand.
TTTGTTTACGGGTTTTTTGCAGCCGCGAAGCATGTTTCAGCCTATGACACCGGGTGCCTTTGACTTTTCCCGTTATTTATGGGAAGAAGGCATCGAGTATGCCGCAAGTGGGCAGTTTGCGCATGTTATCATTGTAAAGCGTGGTCCTTTTTGGAATGCTTGGAAAGCATCTTTTATGGATCGGGTCCGCGCCGCTTATGAGGATGCGCCAGAGTCGGTCCGAGCGCTGGCGCTCGCCATCGTTTTTGGTGATAAACGGGAGGTCAGCGGCGAGATGCGCGATGCTTTTCAACATGCAGGCGTTTATCATTTGCTCATTGTATCTGGGATGCATTTTGCGATTTTAACGGCTGCTTTATACGCACTGTTCGGTTTTTTGAGTGTCGCACCAAATCAAAGAAATATGTTGATCCTAACGTTTATCATAGGATATGCTTGGTTGGCCAGTGGCTCGGTGGCGGTTGAACGTGCTGCTTGGATGGGAGGTATTTACGGGATAGGCAAACAACTCAAGCTTAGGTTTTCACCCTGGATTGCCTTTAGTATTCCGCTCATCGTATCGTTGTTATTTAACCCGCGCCAGCTTTTGACGATCGGTTTTTTGATGACATTTGTCTTAACAGCTGGATTGATGCGTTATACGGCTTCCTTGACGCAACTGACCATACAGTTCATCGACGCTATCAGTAGAAAAATGCATCATCCAGTATGCCTCAAGATATTAAAGGGACTGCAGCGTCCGAGGGTGGCTTCCTTTTTGGCGATGTTGGTCTTAACAGAACTATTGAGTATGATCTTTTTGCTCGCCTATTTTCATGTATGGCCGTCTCTTTCACCGGTTGCCAACGCACTTTTGTTACCTTTTTATACGATGATCTTGCCAATTGTGGCGGCGCTAAGTTTTATAGGCGGACTTATCGCCTGGATAGACGACGCATTGGCGCAATGGACGATCTTGCCGGCGGCCTATGCGCTTTGGCTCATTGAAAAGGCTGTCATGATGTTTGCTGAACTTGGAAGGTTTTTGCGTATCACCTTTCTAGGAAGCGGGCGTCTTTGGGCAATAGCAACGATGAGTACTTTTTTTATCATGTTGGAGATGGTATATCGACGGTTTAGATGGCAATCGCTTTTACCGCTCTACCCTGGACCACGTTGGTTAGATGATATGATCGCCTTTAGAAAGCCTTTACGGAGCGTCGCTGTTATTTTTTTAATGTTGGCTGTTTTATATGTGCCGGTGGGTTTACGTTCTTATGCTGGTGTTCAAAAAGCAGGCGTCTTTTTTATGCCAACTGCATCTGTACGTCTTGTTGGAATCTTATTTCCCGGGAAACAAGCTGTTTTCATCGTCGAAGAGGCACCATTGGAGCAACTCTCAGAACCGTGGAGGCGCACACGCAATGCGACTTCGGACATGCAAAAAGTTATCATACCGACGCTCGGAGCGCTCGGTGTGACGCAGATAAAAGCGCTCATCGTTCCTGAAACGATATTAGATGTTGCTTCACCGGCGGCCCTTCGTAAGTATTCGCCGATTGCTTCATTGTGCCGGATGATGGACGTTGAGAAGATTTATATCATACCATCCGTCGATCGCATCGGTCTTGAGCGCGCTGACGGAGCGGTGACGTTTTCCGTTCGGCATCGTGAAGCGTTACAAGCACTTTGCCCGTCTTCTATATCTGCTTTGTGGATGCCGAATGCGATACTCGTCCACGATGGTTATCGACTTACCCTTACGTTTCCCGAACCGCAAGCGCCATGGTTGAAGCGTGTACCGGTCTGGACGCTGCATAGCGAAGTCGTTTTTGCAACGTTTCGCGCAGGGGGAGCGACGATTCAAAGGGTGGATGGTAAAAAGCTCTATATTGATTATCGCCCGAGGTATGAGGATGGACCGGCGTGGTTTTTAGCGGAACGACCGCAGAACGTCTATACGGTCGCACAAAAAGGGTTTATATGGATTGATCTTTTGACTATAAAATAAATCTGGTCAGAGATGCATCATTTCAAGGATTTACCCTATAGTATATTATGAGTGTTATCATATATACTATGAATGAGAGGTATAGACTGTTTCTACAATAACGAACGTGCCAACAGTGTGTACCTTTTTCCAGTGTTTCTTAAGCTACAATACGTTGTCAAGGAGGATGGACCATGGCCAACTTAACATTGGGTGAACAGTTAACACTTCGCGCACTCACTGGACGTGTTGTCGCGCAAGCCATCGTTGAAAAGATCGGACTTGAAGGAACGTTTGGCGTGGTCAGCAATAAAACGTACATTTGCAGTGGTCTAACGAGTGCGATGGAAAGTGTGGTCACGGCTCTGACCGGTGGGTTAAATCGTGTGGTAACGAGTGTGATGGCAACGCCGGAGGATGCAAAAGATGCGGTCGCTGCTTTGAAAGATGCATCGCTTGTATTTCTAGCTTTTGGCGGTGAAATGGGCGTTGAAGACAATCAAGCATTGGTATCGGCCTTTTTAAAAGAAGCCAAAGCCCAAGATCTATCGGCAGATATGTTTATTCACGTTCGTATGCTCGGACCGAAAATGGTGCAAAAAGTCTTAGAAACAGAATCTGCACTCGAAACATACTTACAGGAGAGGAATGTCTGGACATTTAATTTTGACTTAGAAAAAGGCATGTTCTATTTCCATGACGTCATCGTAAACGGTACAACGTTGGAACTCGATCCTCTCTTCGAAGTACCGCTGACACTTGAACATAATGAGCTGTTACGTCGTAGTTTATAAAAATCCATAAGAATCAATGGGATTAAAGGGATCAAAAAAGGACCTGCCACTTAGAGCGGAACGCTCCTAAGGCAGGTCTTTTTTTATTATGTTTGCCCCTGCTGCTTAAGATTTTTTATATGTACATGTTTGTACACGTGTAGATGTTTGTACACGTTGAAAGGCGTTTGATGCAACATGTGATGTGACAGGTGATGCAACACGTGAGATGGGATAACAACACGTAGGATAGAATCATTATTGTATGCTTATCTTAATGATATATAAAATAACAAAATGTGCGGGATAAAAGGCATAGGCGACCCACCACGGACCACGTGGAAGCCCGAAAGGAAGCACATAAATCATAGACATAAGTGGGAAAATAAGCCAAGCGCCAAATGAGAGGATCAGACTCTCTGAAGAAAAGTCGTAAAAATTAACGATGGTCAGATTGAATAAAAACATTATAAAAAGAAATGGGAAGTACTTTTGAGGGATTGCTTGTGTATGCTTCTCATTCGGATCATGCACATTGAGAACTTTTTTAGGACTTATCGTTTCTGTATGAGTGATTAGGCTTTGGGCTAAAAATGTGGAAGTTGCAATTAAAAGAACGCCTTCTACACCGTAATCAACAAAAAAAGATAGAAAAAGGTAAATGGGTAGATATACCCACTGCTTGCGTCTTAAAGCATCCGTAAACAGTGCTCCGATGAGAAGCGTCCATAATATATTCCAATACAATAAAATAGGTCGACCCATATACGTTGGATAAAAAAACACAATAAAACCGATCTGCGCGATTAGGGCAAAAGGGAGGATGCGCTTTACATAATGCCAGACCGAAAAACCGCGTGCCAGCGATGCGCCCATAAATAAGGCAAAGATTGGAAAGACAACTCGACCCGGAAGTCGCATCCAGATGTTACCTGGGTCCGTCCAAGCGGCCCAGTGATCCCAGGCCATCAAAAGAAGAGCGATCCAACGGATGAGCTCACGCTTTTTACCCCAGGGGAAAAGAATCTCTTGCATCATCGTCTTGAACAATGGTGTAGCTCCTTTATAAGCGTTAAGCATTTAAACGCGGTTGATATGGAGGTTACCGAATAAATAAAAATACGTTATATGTAACAACGGTACGTCTTTATCTGTTGCATCGCTGCTTTGGTCTTTGTCTTGAACAAGTCGTGTGCCCGTATGCTCCGCACCATCATATCGGACAGACCCAAAAATCGGTACGCCTTGAACGGTCACCTTCCAATGTTTCGGGACGATCAGTTGATGACTGCCAAAGATGCCAACAAGATCAAAGGTAGCGGTATGATTTTCAAGTTGCGCTTTGGTTACGTCAATTTTACTGCTTCCAAAGATCGATACGATATCGGCTTTAGCGAGCTGGCTAGACCCTACCACCAGTTCTTGACGACCAAAGGCCGTCATCGATTCAATATGTCGTTCACTGGCATGCTCTTTTTTTGAAGCAAAGGCGCTCTTTGATTGATAATGATATGATCGGTAACGGTATGATTTCCACGGTTTCCACCATGGCTTTGGAAAGAGAATGGACAGGCCAATCCAGATGAACATAAACGGCCAGATAATACTCCAGTTGATCGACCGAATGATCTCCAATGTTTGTAATTGGAATAAAATACCAAGAAACAAAATAAAAACGCTCACAAAATTGAATCCTGTGCTTATGATCATATTGATGCCGAGGACAATCAAGATGACTGGCCAGAAGGTAGAAAATAACTCACCGACTGCAAAGTCGGTCCATCCCAGCTGATTCAATAAAAAAACAACTCCCAAAACGACAAGAAGAAGACCGGTTAACCAGCGCCCCATGGAATCAACCTTTCTCATTGTGGTGATAGGGTCAAAACGCTTTACAATTTCATAGTTTTATTACATCACAATTTTACTACTTCACAATTTTACTACTTCATGCTTTACTACTTCTGAACTTCACCACTTCACCACGTCTTCATTCTTGGCCGTATTCCCATGCATGACCGTGTTTTCATTTTTGCCATCTTTTAGCGTATGCCCATGTTCCATGCTTTACTGCTTGTTGGAAAGACAATCACGATCACTTGTTATTTGAATCGCAACAACGCGTTTGAATTCCCTTTATATTATATCACGTCAACCAATGTAGATAAAGAAGCGTATCGGCGCGGTCTGAGTCAAGTCATCGTGGG
>JAVERJ010000110.1:0-6821 GCA_034007185.1 Candidatus Carbonibacillus sp.
CAAGATCAACACGTACGACTGGTTCCGCCAAAATGTAGTTCCTACGGACACGATCGAAGGTTACGATCCGCATGATCGGAATAAGGCCATGCAAACGCTTATGGAGACCGATGGGATGTTGACAGGTATTATATACCAGGATAAAGAGACACCTTCGTATCAAGACCGCGTTCCGGGATTCCGTAAGGAGCCGCTCGTCAAGCAACCCTTGCGATTAGAACGTGAAGCTTTTATGGAACTGCTTGAAGAATTTGCTTAAAAACTTAACCTTCATCCGCACGACGTCTTAAGATCTGATGGGGTGAATCGAGAAGCTCTCACCGCTAACCGTTTAGAATGGTGGTGGGCGTATGACACGTCGTGTCTAAACTATAAAGGTTGAAGACTATGGATGGTCGAACTGTACACGGTTGTTCGTATCGTCTGATCGATCAGAGCTGGGACCGCTTTTTCCTTCATCGTTTATCGATGAGAAAGGGCGGTTTTTTTATGGAGGTGTATATCTTTTCGGTGAAAGTTTCCTTGGTCCACAGAAAGGATGTATGATATAATATTTGCCATTGATGATCCTCTGATTTGAAGCTTTCATTGTAACATGCACGATCCATCATGGCCGATCATCATGCCTACTACTTTTTTAGGGTCGTTGGTTTAAGCAGCGCTTTGAGGCTCGCAGGTGATGTACCCGAGCGTGTTTAATTCAAAAAAGGAGGCGACCATGATGCCAACAGTCGCTTTTTATACATTAGGCTGTAAAGTGAATGCCTATGAAACAGAAGCCATTTGGCATATGTTTGAAAAGGCAGGGTATGAGCGCGTTGATTTTGAACGAGAAGCAGACGTCTACGTCATTAACACGTGTACAGTGACGCATACTGGGGATAAAAAAAGTCGCCAAATCATTCGTCGAGCCATCCGCAACAACCCCGAGGCTATCGTCGCTGTGACCGGTTGTTATGCGCAGACGTCTCCTGCAGACATTCTGAACATCCCCGGTGTCGATATCGTTGTTGGAACGCAAGGTCGCGATCGACTTTTAGATTACGTCGAAACAGTTCAGCGCACGCGACAGCCGATTAACGCGGTGACCAATATTATGAAGACGCGAACCTACGAGCCGCTGGAGATTGCAAAATATACCGAACGGACCCGTGCCTTTTTAAAAATACAGGAAGGCTGTAATAATTTTTGTACGTTCTGCATCATTCCCTGGGCCAAAGGGCTCTCCCGTAGTCGTCGGCCTGAGGATGTGCTGAAAGAAGCCCAACGTCTTGCCGAAAATGGGTATAAAGAGATCGTCTTGACCGGGATCCATACAGGCGGTTACGGTGAGGATTTGGAAGATTACTCACTTGCTCATCTTTTACGGGATTTAAGCCGGGTTGAAGGACTTGAACGTATTCGTATCAGCTCCATCGAGGCTTCACAGATTACGGAGGATGTTTTAGAAGCTTTTGCTTCCACGGACAAGTTGTGCCGTCATTTTCATGTCCCTTTGCAGGCCGGAAGTGATCCCGTTCTCAAAAGAATGCGGCGCAAGTATACAACCGCTGAGTTTGCTCGAAACATTGAACGCGTGCGCCATATATTTCCGGATGCAGCGATTACAACAGATCTCATCGTCGGTTTTCCCGGTGAAACTGAAGAGATGTTTTTAGAGGGTTACCGTTTTGTGGAGGCGCTGGGTTTCAGCGAATTACATGTTTTTCCTTATTCCAAACGCACCGGGACGCCAGCAGCGCGTTACACCGACCAAGTTGATGAGGGTGTTAAACGGGGTCGTGTCCTGCAAATGCTTGGATTAAATGAACAGTTAAAAAGGCGTTATCGCGAACGGTTTTTGAATGCAGTTTTAACAGTTATTCCAGAAGGGGGACACGACGGTCAGGATGAAGCGATCGGTGTCGATCTGATGCCGGATCATGTCTTGCTTACTGGTTTGACCGATAATTATTTGCGCGTACAATTTCCCGGGAAACTGGCATGGGTCGGTCAACTTCTTCCAGTTCGTCTGGAGACATTGACGCACGATGGATTTTTAGGAACACCTGTCGGTGCACCAGTTGAAACAGTACGGATCGGTGTGGTGCCCAAAGATGCAAAGGAAGTTGTCCTGTGATATAATCAACATGGTTCAATAGTGGGGGATGAGCAGATTGGATGTAGCGGCAGGCGGCATCGTCATTCAGTGGCGGGAAGACGGACCTTACATGCTCCTTATTGCAGATCGTTTTGGACGGATCACCTTGCCCAAAGGGCATTTAGAAGAAGGAGAAACATTGGAAGAAGCGGCCATACGCGAGGTTCTGGAAGAGACGGGAGTGCGCGCCCGTGTTGTTCATTTTTTGGGCAAGACGCATTACGCATTTCCAGATGCCTCTGGTGGTGTTGTGGAAAAGGTCGTCCATTATTATTTAATGGCGGCCGAAGGCGGTATGCTTAAAGCGCAGTTAGAGGAGATCGACGGTGTACAGTGGGTAAAAGCTGAAGATGTTTTAGCCTTGCAAGATGAACAAGGATACCCTAATAATCGCTCAATCATTGAATTGGCCCTTCAATATATCTCTACGCATCCTTCTTTTTAATCCTATCACCGCATCTTCTTGGAATATCATGAGGCATAGCATATGAGGCATAGCATGATAAATGAAATAGACGCTGGAAAGTGGGGTTTGTCCATTGAAATCAGGGATCGATGCGACCCTTGAGCCCAAAATGATTGCTCAAACCATTGATCATACGTTACTGAAACCCGATGCAACGCGTGAGGATATTGAACGGTTGCTGCAAGAAGCAGTTGATTATTCGTTTTACGCTGTCTGCATTCATCCCACGTGGGTGCCTCTCGCGGTCCAAACGCTCAAAAAAAGCTCAGTCAAAGTGGCCACGGTGATTGGGTTTCCCCACGGGGCGACGTTTCCAGAAGTCAAAGCATATGAAACCTATCAAGCGGTCCAGCAAGGGGCCGAAGAAGTCGATATGGTCATCAATATCGGCGCGCTCAAATCAGGGGACCTTGATGTTTTAAGGCGCGAATTGGATACAGTCATCGAAGCAGCCAAACCGCGAGCGCTTGTGAAAGTCATTATCGAGACGGCGCTACTAACAGACGACGAAAAACGTCTCGCGACCGAGCTTGCCGTAGAAGCGGGAGCAGATTTCGTAAAGACATCAACAGGATTTGCAGGAGGGGGAGCAACGTTAAAAGACGTTCGTCTCCTTAAAGACATCGTCGGTGAGCGCGCCAAGGTGAAAGCATCCGGCGGCATCCGTGATCTCGGCACGGCACTACGGATGCTTGATGCCGGTGCGGCACGGCTTGGAACATCCAGTGGTGTGGCGATCATGCATGAACTGTTAGAAGGCAAAAAAGGCGTTGCGCCCTCAGACGCATCATCCAATGATCGGTATTAATCATCATCATAACACCCATTCATTGCTCCCACAGCGGGCAGTGGATGGGTGTTGATTGATAGTGTGATGGCTTGTTGAGGTATCAAGGGTAGAGCTTTTCAATGAACGCAGCATACAGCTTGGTCCATGGTAGAAAAAACAAAGCACTTAAAAGATTGTAAGCAAGTTGAGCATGGGCGACAAAGAGCCAGTCCGTTGGTGAATGGGCTAAGATGCTCTGCGTGAATACATTCATAAAAGGGTAGATGAGAATGGCCCCGATCACATTGATTCCTAAGTGGGCCCATGCAACGCGCTTCCCTTCGCGTCCACCGCTCAGACTGGCGAGGAGTGTATCTGAACATGTCCCGATGTTGGCGCCAATGATAAAGGCGACAGCGCTTGTTTCTAACCATACACCTTGTGTGAGCCAGGCGCCAGCCAAAAGGACACTGGCCGTACTACTTTGGATGATCGTGGCGAGAATGGTTCCGAAGATGAGGTGCGGAAAAAACTGTTCGGTACTCGGATTATATCCAGGAAGAAGGCTCAAGAGATTGGACGTATGCCGTGCGCCAGAAGCGATGATTTGTAAAGCCATTTGTGCGAGAACGAGACCGCCCACGCTTTGTGCACTGTACTTCACTTTATGTTTTCCGAAAATATAGAATAGCCAACTGATCGATAACACATACGGATACATCTTCTCAAGGGGTAATGTGAAAAGATAGAGTGTGAGCGATGTCCCGACGTTGGCACCGATGATAAGGGCGATCGAGCGTTGAAAGGAGAGCCATCCGCTCTGCACCAAGGCGACGATCAATATGGTCACAACACTTGAACTCCCAAGAAAAGCAGTGAGGAAAAGACCAATGAAAAATCCTTGCCATGTTCGATGCGTCGCTTTTTTTAATAATCCTTGTATATGATCGCCAGCAATGGCCTTAAGCCCTCTTTGCATCCAGCGAAGGCCTAAAAAAAAGAGCGTCAGTCCGATAACAAAAGAAACAACGGTCATGATCATGAACATACACCTCTTGCCCAAAAGCCCTTGTATGAAACGGATGCGTCGAGCGATTCATACTCGTACAAGGGGCTTTGTACACTTTATGTGGGTAAAAGGTGTTTCATGTCTTTTGACCGTTTAGGCAGCTTTTACGTGATCCATTTTTGACGCCGAAGGTATCCGAGGAAACAAAGGGTATAAATCTGCAGCATTGATGCTTTTAAAACCATTGTTCGAAGACGTCTTTGGTCGGTCTGTTTCCAAAATCCTCCAGAAGTTCTTCCCATTCTTGATATGTCATAAGATCTTTGATTTTGGCGCGCTGACAGTAATCTTGGAAGATCATCAAAAACAAATAAGATCCGCCGCCGTGTTGCAACTTTCTTTGCACGAACGTTTTAAAATCAATCATTTCGTCACTTTTTCTAAAGTCATCCATACGAATGCCTCCTTTAAGGTCAAATCCTTTAAGATCATTGCTCTTTTCGTTCAATCTGCTCTGATTCACCTGAGCACTGATACGGTTAACTGTCATTTCGAATGCCTGCTGTGGGTTACGACCATCAAGGCATTTTTTATCTATAGTGTTAAGGATTGTTAAGGTAAGGCTTCTTCAATCGCCTTCCAATTGAAGGCATCCGATTCGCCTTGAGCATTTTTCAACCAACGACCGTCAATGACAAGTGAAGGTACACTGTTGATCCCATAATGTTCGGCAAGGGTTTGCGCTTGTTCGATCGCTTGCCGCAGGGTATCATTTTGCAATCCTTGTTCAATCACCGCTCGATTGATAGGAGGTGTAATACTAGAAGCGAGTTCTATGAGTCGAGATGGTGTAGCCCAAGCCATGGAGGGATTGTCTTGGTGGGCATAAAGCGTTTGGACGTAAGCCCAAAAAGCGTCCGGATCTTTGTCATAGACGGCCAAAGCCGCTTGCGCAGCGGTATAGGCATCACCGCCTAATACTGGGAGTGGGATGTAAAAAAGCTCGGCTTTCCCCGTGTCTACATACGTTGTGCGAAGTCGAGGGAAGACTTCCTCTTCAAAGGCTTTACAATGCGGACATTTAAAATCAGCAAAGAGGAGGATTGTATGTCGAGCTGCAGGATCACCGATATGCGGATACATCTGCCTAAGGTCTTCGATACGTAACGCTGGTTCAGCTGTGGGTGTATCTGAACGAGCATCTGTAGCGTCTTTATTTGAAGAAGGGGAGCAACCTAAAACGATGAAAGAGAGTAGAAGCAATAAAAACGGTAACGGTAACACCCTGTACCATTGAAGGGTCAAACGCCTCGCCTCCTTACGCCATAGATCAATAGAGCGGATCGAATTTCAATGAAAAAAAGTGATAGAAGTAGATTGAATCGTATACAGTGGGAAGCAAGATCACTATAACAAGTTTTCAAGCTATTGGCAAATCGGCTCGATCCGTTTAGATAGATGTTAATTTTAACGTTACAACTCGGTGTTGGCTTGTTTGTTTTCTATGTCTTTGATTCGCCGATATAGCTTTTCATTAACGGGTGTCGGGACACCGTGTTTTTTGCCGAGGGCGATGACTGTACCGGAGAACATATCAACCTCCGTAGGGCGTCCCGCTTCAATGTCTTGGGCAAGGGAGGGTTTTCCGGCGGGGTTTAAAGTGTCAAGGATGGCAAGCCAGTAGGTGAGGTCATCTTCGGTTAAGTCGACGCCTTCTTTGGGAGCGAGGTTGAGCACTTCACGCATGGCGGCGATCATCATTTCCCGCGCTTCGCCTGCTTGTTGGACCATGCCAAAGTTGCCTCTGTAGACGGCGACGGTTTGATTGACGCCGACATTGAGCATAAATTTACCCCACATGCGTTTTTGGATGTTCGGATCGATCTCGTAGGGGAAGGCGACTTGATCAAAAAACGCTGCCAGTCGTTGGATGTTGGGTGCATCGTGACCACGATGAGGATCACCAATGACGAGTGTACCCATATGTTCATACGTGACTCGATTGTCAACGCGCAGCGGATCCATTCCTTGAGCCACTGAGTAGACTACGTGTTCCATACCATAGTGCGCGCCGATCATTGCTTCGCTCTCAATACCGTTTAAAGCTGAGACCAAAATCGTCTCTGGGCCCACAAAAGACTTAACAGCTTGTATGGCTTGAGAGAGATGGTGGAATTTGACCGTAAACAAAATGAGGTCGACTGGACCGAACGTTGCCTCAGGGGAGACATAATGAAAGTGACAACGTTCGCCATTGCAGTAAAGATGGTCTCTTTGATATCGCTGGATGCGCTCATCGTCGGCGATAATGATGAGGTTACCAGATGTCATATGTTTTTCGAGATGATGTCCGTACATGATGCCCATGGCTCCAAGGCCGATGATTGCGACGTTTTGGATGGTCATTTATGTGCTCCTTTCGAATGAAATGTTTTTA
>JAVERJ010000111.1:0-6763 GCA_034007185.1 Candidatus Carbonibacillus sp.
GTTTTACTGGCGCTTGTGGCGGCGCTTGTGGCGCTTCTCACTGGCGCTTGGGCAGGTTACTTTCTTCGCCAACGCATCGCCGAGAAAAAACTCGGTCTTGCTGAAGAAAGGGCCGAAGCGATCGTACAAGAAGCGCTGCGTCAGGCCGAAGCTTTGAAAAAAGAACGTTTACTGGAAGCTAAAGATGAAATTCATCGCCTTCGCCTCGAAACCGATCGAGAACTCAAAGAACGGCGTAGCGAACTTGCTAAAGTGGAAGCGCGCGTCCAGCAAAAAGAAGAGATGCTCGATCGTAAACAAGAGGCCTTGGAACGCAAGGAAGAACGCTTAAACGAACAAGAAAAGCTGATACAAGAACAGCTTGCGGAAGCGGAAGCGCTTGTTGCCAAGCGTGAAGAAATGCTTCAAAAAATTGCTGCGCTTTCTCGTGAAGAAGCGCGAGCGCTCATTATGGAAGATGTGCGTGATCAAGCGTTGCATGATGCTGCGGTCATTGCCCGCTCCATTGAAGAAGATGCCAAACAAGAAGCTGAAAAGAAAGCGCGGGAAATTCTCGCGACCGTGATTCAACGGTATTCAGCTGAAGTCGTAACGGAAACAACGGTCAGTGTTGTAACATTGCCAAATGACGAAATGAAAGGGCGAATCATTGGGCGCGAAGGGAGAAACATTCGCACTCTGGAAACGCTAACCGGGATCGATCTCATCATTGACGATACACCGGAGGCGGTCGTGCTCTCTGGATTCGATCCAATTCGCCGGGAAATCGCCAAGATTGCTCTGGAACGCCTCGTTGCTGATGGACGCATTCATCCGGCGCGTATCGAAGAGATGGTAGAAAAAGTGCGGCGGGAAGTCGATGATCGCATTCGCGAGTATGGCGAACAGACCGTATTTGAACTTGGCATTTACGGGATGCATCCCGATCTGATTAAGATTGTGGGGCGACTCCATTATCGTACGAGTTATGGTCAAAATGCTTTGGCCCACGCGAAAGAAGTCGCCTATCTCGCTGGACTGCTTGCTTCTGAGTTAGGTGAAGACGTCATATTAGCACGTCGCGCGGGTCTTCTGCATGACATTGGTAAAGCGATTGATCATGAAGTGGAAGGGTCTCACGTTGAAGTTGGGATTGAACTGGCGAAAAAATATAAAGAGCATCCTGTGGTCATTAATGCGATTGCATCGCACCACGGCGATGTACCCGTAAACTCTGTGATCTCGATGATTGTAGGTGCAGCCGATGCGCTTTCTGCTGCTCGACCGGGTGCGCGACGAGAGACGTTGGAGTCGTATCTCAAGCGTCTCCGGCGTTTGGAAGAGATTGCCGAATCGTTTGAAGGCGTAGAGAAAAGTTACGCCATTCAAGCAGGGCGCGAAGTGCGTATTCTGGTACGCCCCGATCAAGTCGATGATGCCGGCGCGTATGTACTGGCACGAGAGATTACGAAGCGGATCGAACAGGAGCTAGATTACCCCGGTCATATTAAAGTTACAGTAATCCGCGAGACGCGGGCGGTTGAATATGCAAAATAAAGGATCATGTGTGTAAGCGGCCTGTGCCGCTTCTTTTTTTCATGTTGATTTGTTAATCTATAGAGAATACATTAGAAACCGCATCGCTCAGCATACGACGGTTTCATGCTTAGAAAGGGTTATGGCATGCGCGTACTTTTTATCGGTGACATTGTCGGTAAACCAGGACGATCCATGTTAAGTGAGATGCTCCCACATTTAAAAATGCGTTATAAGCCGCATTATGTTGTCGTAAACGGCGAAAATGCCGCACACGGCCGGGGTATTACCAAAAAAATCGTAGATGATTTTCTAGCGATGGGGATCGATGTCATCACCATGGGGAACCACACTTGGGACAATCGGAGCATCATGGACGTTATCGTCGATGAACCGCGGCTTTTGCGACCGATCAATTACCCGCCAGGGACACCGGGCTCGGGTGTCATGACCGTTTTTTCTTCTATTGATCCCGACATTCCCCCGCTTTCTGTCATCAATGTCATGGGGCGTTCCTTTTTGCCGCCGCTCGATGATCCGTTTCGCACCCTTGATGATGTGATTCAAAGACTTCATGCAGAAGGCTTGCGTCATATATGGGTCGATATCCATGCCGAAGCGACAGCAGAAAAACAAGCGATCGGCTGGTATTTAGATGGACGCGTTTCTGCGGTCATCGGTACGCATACACATGTGCAGACAGGAGATGCGCGCATTTTGCCGCAAGGGACAGCTTATCTTACCGATGTCGGTATGACCGGGCCGATGAACGGTATTTTGGGCATGGAACGCGAGGGTGTTTTGGCACGCTTTCTTACACAATTACCCAGCCGTTTTGAAGTGTACGAAGAAGGTCCCCGTGAACTTTCGTATGTTGTCGTTGATCTCGATGCGGTGGGACGGGCCACGCATATTGAACGCGGAAGAATTGTAGAAGATGCGCAAGCAGAAGGATGGTTGGTGCGCGCTTCTGAAACTGAGACTTTTCGAGATCATCCTGAGTAGGTTGCATCGTTATCGATATCACGCCATGGACCCCATATCTGCGAGGATCACCATCCGTTTTTAAAGAAGGTATGGATTGCCTTTTCTCAGCATACATATAGCCTATGGACAATGATGAAGTTTCTTTGCCCAGATGCTGAGGAGGTTGCCGAATGGAAGCGCTCAAAGTGTCAGCGAAATCGAATCCGAATGCCGTTGCTGGAGCACTCGCAGGCGTCATTCGGGAACACGGTCGCGCTGAAATCACTGCCATTGGAGCTGGAGCCTTAAACCAGGCCATAAAGGCGGTCGCGATCGCTCGCGGATTTATCGCACCGAGTGGTGTTGATCTCATTTGTATTCCTGCTTTTACGGATATTGTGATCGATGGTGAAGAAAGAACAGCCATGCGGCTCATCGTCGAGCCGCGGACGACCTAACGGTTTTTGTTTACGAGTAACCGCCGGGGTGGCACATCCTTTTAAGGGTGAGGGCGGTCACTGAACTCAGTATCATCATACGATGTGGATGCCTGATCTTAAGCCGTCACGCTTTTCTTTCAGTGGACGGCTTCTTGTTTGTTCAGTCTGCAAAGAAAGGAAAATGATCATGGTTGATACAAATCGTTTTGTTGTCGCCGATGCACATGTTGATGTGTTGTATCGGCTCCATGGCGGCGTACGACCGGAAGATTTGATGGCTTCTCCTAAACATTTGGTTGAAGGCAATGTGCGAATTTTAACGTGTGCCATCTACGTACCTGAAGAAAAAGTCGCTGAAGATGCATGGACCAGCGCACTTACGATGCTTGATCTTTTTTATGAACGCATTCTGGGCCAGGATGTGCTTTTAACCAATCTTGCGGAATTAGAACATTTTGAAAAACACATTAACCATATCAAAAGGGGTCTTCCGAATCATTCTAGCGCGCCCAGCATGCATCATACTGTGCCCCAACGCGCTTATGTTCTCTCCTTAGAAGGTTTAGAGGCGATCGGCTATTCATTGATGCGTTTGCGCCATTTTTATCGGCTCGGTGTTCGTCTAGCAGGGCTTACACACAATCCAGCCAATGCCGTCGCCGATGGGGTGGGTGAACCGCGAGGCGGGGGATTGACGCAATTTGGTGCAACCGTTGTCGAGGAGATGATACGGATAGGGATGGGCATTGATGTTGCCCATCTTGCGGAACGCGCCTTCTGGCAAGTCTTAGAACGTGACCCTCGACCGGTGCTCGCCTCACACGTTGCCAGCCGGAAAATACATGAACATCGCCGGAATTTGAGCGATGAACAAGTGCGAGCATTGTATGCTCAAAAAGGATGGGTCGGGCTTACCTTTGTTCCCTCATTTATCAGTGACGA
Source organism: Candidatus Carbonibacillus sp. (assembly GCA_034007185.1). Taxonomy (GTDB): domain Bacteria; phylum Bacillota; class Bacilli; order Thermicanales; family DSM-22653; genus Carbonibacillus. Next base: position 3,864 of record JAVERJ010000111.1, read on the forward strand.
AAAAACCGTGCGGATCGATCATCTCTTGCGTCATTTGGAACATCTTTTAAGTCTGGGTGGGGAAGATTATGTCGGGTTCGGTTCTGATTTTGACGGTATAGAAACGACAATCGATGGACTGAGCCACAGTGGGGATTTTGTACAATTGCAAGAAGCGCTTTTAAAGTTATATCCAGCAGCGCTCGTGCAAAAATTATTGTACGATAATTTTGTTCATTTTTTGCGTCGTTTATGGTCTTTCTCTTAAAAAAATGAAACATATTTTTACACTGTGAAAAGATAAGTCTTTCCCTTTACGCATAAAAGTGGTACACTAATCATGAACGGATTATGGCACGGGTTAAGGACGCTTCGGGCTTACGATCCCGCGCCTTTAAAAGGAGTGTTTGTGCTCATGGTTGACCAGCTATCATGGAAAGTGGGCGGTCAGCAGGGGGAAGGTATTGAAAAACCCGGTGACTTATTTGCCACGGCGCTCAACCGCCTGGGATATTATCTGTACGGCTATCGTCATTTTTCTTCACGGATCAAGGGGGGACATACGAATAACAAGATTCGTGTGAGCACACGACCGCTGCGCGCTCTTCCGGATGATCTCGATATCCTCGTCGCCTTTGATCAGGAAACGATTGATGTCAACGTTCGTGAACTGAGAGCCGGCGGTATTGTGATTGCCGATCAAAAATTTAACCCTACGTTACCGGAAGATGTGCAAGTTCAGCTTGTCAATGTACCGTTTACGGAAATTGCTAAAGGGTTAGGTTCAACCTTAATGAAAAATATGGTTGCGGTTGGTGCGACGATCGGAATTATGGATCTTCCTGTGGAGCCCTTTCAGGAAGTTGTCACAGAATTATGGGGACGCAAGGGACAAGCTGTTGTCGAAAAAAATATGGCAGCGATCGAAGAAGGAAAACGAGTGGCTTTAGAGATCATTGGCCGACCGCTACCGGAGTTTAAATTGGCCCCGGCGGATGGGAAAAAGCGACTCTTTATGATTGGTAATGAAGCATTGGCCTTGGGAGCGATTGCGGCAGGGGTTCGTTTTATGTCGGCGTATCCGATCACTCCGTCTTCAGAAATCATGGAATATCTCATCAAAACGCTTCCTAAATTCGGTGGAACGGTCATCCAGACAGAAGATGAGCTGGCGGCGATCGTCATGGCTATCGGCGCCAATTATGGTGGCGCGCGGGCGTTTACTGCTTCTGCTGGACCGGGTCTTTCACTCATGACTGAGGCCATTGGGCTTGCGGGCATGACGGAAACACCGGTCGTCATCGTTGATACCCAACGTGGTGGTCCGAGCACGGGCCTGCCGACCAAGCAAGAGCAAAGTGACTTAAATGCCATGGTCTACAGCACACATGGTGAGATTCCAAAAATCGTCATTGCACCTTCGACGGTTGAGGAATGTTTTTACGATATGGCTGAAGCGTTTAATCTGGCTGAAGAATATCAGTGTCCAGTGATCGTTTTAACGGACCTTGCCCTTTCTCTTGGGAAGCAGACGGTCGAACCGCTCGATTATGATCGTGTAGAGATTCGCCGCGGAAAATATCTCGGAGATGAGACGCTGGCAGAACGACCCAAAGAAGAATTGTTTAAGCGTTACGAATTGACGTTGGATGGTATCTCACCCCGGCCTATTCCTGGTCAAAAATACGGCATTCACCATGTGACAGGCGTCGAGCACAGCGAGACCGGACGGCCGAGCGAAGTGGCAGCAAACCGTAAAAAAATGATGGACAAACGGCTTAGGAAACTAAAAAACTTCCGACTTAAGACACCGATTCATGTCCATGCGCCACACGCGCACGCAGATATTCTCTTTGTCGGTATTAACTCGACGGAAGGGACCATTCGGGAAGCGATGGCGCGTTTAGAAAAAGATGGTTTAAAGATCAATCATATTCAGATTCGGCAACTGTATCCTTTTCCGACAGAGGATGTCCGTCCTTTTGTAGAGAAAAGTGAACATGTTTTTGTCGTTGAACAAAATGCGACCGGACAGCTTGCACAGCACATCATCTTGAATGTCGGTTATCGTGAAAAAATACACAGCATACTCAAATACGATGGCAATCCTTTCCTCCCCAAAGAAATCGAACATGAGGCAAGAGCGCTCATCAAAGCGAAGGAGCTGATCTAAGGTGGCTACGTTTAAAGACTTTCGCAATGACGTCGCTCCAAACTGGTGTCCGGGCTGTGGTGATTTTGCGGTCCTGGCAGCGATGCAGCGGGCATTGGCCAATCTTGGGTACGAACCAGAACAAGTCGCTGTTCTCTCCGGCATCGGATGCAGTGGGCGTATTTCGGGTTATATTCATGCTTACGGTTTTCACGGTGTGCATGGTCGTGTCTTACCTCTGGCTCAAGGGCTGAAAATGGCGAACCGCGATCTCGTCGTTATCGCTGCCGGCGGTGATGGTGACGGTTATGCGATTGGGCTCAATCATACGATTCACGCGATCCGTCGTAATATCGATCTTACCTATCTTGTCATGGACAATCAGATTTATGGGCTTACCAAGGGGCAGACCTCTCCCCGCAGTGCTGTCGGTTTTCAGACCAAAAGCACACCCAAAGGGTCCATTGAAGCACCAATTGCGCCGCTGCAGATGGCTCTGGCGGCTGGCGCAACCTTTGTCGCTCAAGGCTTTTCTAGCGATATCAATCAACTGGTGCATATTATCGAAGAAGGCATCCGTCATCCAGGCTTTGCCATGATTAACATCTTTTCGCCATGTGTAACCTTTAACAAGATCAACACGTACGACTGGTTCCGCCAAAATGTAGTTCCTACGGACACGATCGAAGGTTACGATCCGCATGATCGGAATAAGGCCATGCAAACGCTTATGGAGACCGATGGGATGTTGACAGGCATTATATACCAG
>JAVERJ010000112.1:0-6730 GCA_034007185.1 Candidatus Carbonibacillus sp.
GCAACCGTTGTCGTCAATTATTGCTACGGTATAATCTCCATGACATAAATTGTAAATGTCTTCGTCGTTTGGTATTGTGCCAGGTCCTGTCCAGTTGAAACTATACGGTGGGGTTCCATTGTATGGTGTTAACTCAATACTACCATCACAGTCGTTGTAGCAGCTTGTATTTTCAACTGTACTCAAACTTGCTAGAGCTAGAGGTTCTGTGATTGTTGCACTAGTTGTAGCAATACAACCGGTAATTAAATCATTTACAGTAACAGAATAGTTGCCTGCACAGAGATTTGTTGCCGTTGCACTAGTTTGTGCCGGTGTAGTACTCCAGTTATATTGGAAAATTCCTGAGCCACCAACTACATTAACTGTAATTGTACCATCACAAACTCCGAAGCAACTTACATTTGAACTTGCACCTATAGTGGCTACTGGTCCTGTAATATCATTTACGGCAAAATTCAATATAGCTTGGCATCCTTTATTGTCGGTTACTGTAACTATATAAGTGCCAGCTGAAATATTTAATAAATCTTGAGTTAAGTCTCCAGTATTCCATAAATATGAATAAGGTGTACTTCCTCCAGTTACATCAACATCAATTGAACCGTTTGCTTGTCCGCAGTCTGATTCTGTTATATCTCCTGTAATAATAATAGGTTCGTTTTCTAATATAGTAACATCATCACTAATTGTACAACCATGTGCATCTGTTATTGTTACAGAATAGTCTCCGGCACATAGTCCACTATTGAGTAAAGTAATATTTAAATTGCTCCAAATTGGGGAATAAGGTGTAGTACCACCTGTAACTTGTGCAAATGCTTCACCACTACAGTTTCCGAAACAATCAATTGCATTAGGTAATATGTTCAAAGTTAATAGTCCTGGTTCGTTAATGGTAATTCCTGCAGTTGTAGTACAACCAATTTGATCTGTTACAGTAACTTCATAATAGCCCATTCCAAGTCCCATAGCTGTAACCGCAGTTTGAGGAGGTGTTGTGTTCCATATATAAGTATAGTTGGGTGTACCTCCACCAACAGAAACAGTTGCTTGTCCGTCGCTTAATCCGGCACAAGTTACATCGTTATATGATGATATACTTGCAGATGGCCCGGCAATATCATTTACAGTTACAGAAGCAGTTTGTGAGCAACCGTTGTCGTCGGTAACTGTTACAGTATATGGACTTCCGGCAGCACTCAAGCCTGTAACTGTGCTATTGGTTGATGGTGTGCCGGCACTCCATTGGTATAAATAATCACCTGCAACAGTTCCACCTGAAGCTGTTACACTTGCGCTGCCATCGCTGTTGCCACAATTTGCATCTATTACGGTTGTGCTTAATACAATAGGTGCTGGTTGAGTTATTGAATAACTTATTGAAGCAGAGCAAGCATTATTATCTGTTACTGTTACACTATGTGTGCCTGCACATAAATTAGTATTAGTGGCTGCATTAGGATTATTCCCACTACCCCATGAATAAGATACCGGAGGTGTACCTCCCGTATAACTAATGGTTACAGTACCATCACAATCACCGTTACATGTTGTTGGTGTTGTATTATCGACAGCTAAAACAAGAGCAGGAGGTTGTGATATTGTTGCATTGGCTTGTGCTGTACAGCCTGAGGCGTCAGTTACTGTTACAGACACAGGTCCTGCTCCAACTGTTATAGTATTAGTTAGGTCTGGTGTTGTAGTACTCGATCCGGTGCTCCATAAGTAAGTGAAGTCTGCAGTTCCGCCGCTTACATGAGCTGTTGCACTCCCATCTGTAGAGCCATTACAAGAAGCAGGTAAGGTTGTTATATTAACGCTTACGCCTCCTAAGTCAGGAACATTAGCATTAAATGATTCGGTGCAGCCATTATCGTCTTCAACAGTAACACTATAAACACCGGCTACGAGATTAGTAGCTGTTGCTGAATATTGTGCAGGTGTTGAACTCCATTCGTAGGAATAATCACCACTAACAGTTCCGCCACTTGCAGTTACTGTTGCTGATCCATCAGGTAACCCGCAGTGTGATCCAACTGTGCTTGTCGTAGCTGTTATTGCTGGGGGTTCTGATATTGATACACTAGCATTTACTTGACATAGACCTTCTGCCACTGTAACATAATGTGTCCCATCGCATAAGCCTGTAACAGTCTGTGAATTAGGATTACTTCCACTACTCCATGTATATGAAAATGGTCCTGATCCACCTGTTACTGTAACAGTTGCAGAGCCATCACAATAATTATTGCAGGATGCATCTGATACAACTGATGTTGAAATTGAAAATGGTACGCCACCATCTATTACGCTTACACTACCTTCTACCGTACATCCGTCTCCATCAGCAACAGTAACAGTATAATTTCCGGCTAAAATATTATTAATTGTACCTGTAATGCCGCCGTTAGACCAATTATAACTATATGGATTACTACCTCCACTTACAGATACGGATGCGCTACCATTTGCAAGACCACAAGTGGCATCTGTACTACTCATCGTTAAGCTCATGCCTGCAGGGTCACTTATTGAGAAATTCTCTATTGTGTAACATGCTGGATTTGTTGCATCAGCAACAGTAACAGTATAATTACCTGCACACAATCCCCCTGTGCTTTGATTATTAGGAGTTGTTCCATCCGAATAAGTATAAGCGTAACTTGGAGCTCCGGTTGCATTTACTGTAGCCGTAGCGTTACAATCTCCAGGACATACAGGGGGTGTAGTAACAACATTAGCATTTGGTATGCTTCCAGAACTATTTATTGTAAAAGTATTGGAGCCAATGCATCCGTTAGAATCTTGAACAATAACAGTATATGTACCGCTACATAAATTATTCTCGGTAATACCTGAGCCTCCTGATGACCATGAGTATGACGAATAAGAAGTAGTTACAGTTGCTGTACCATCACAAATACCGCAGTTTTCGTTTGTGGTAGTTATACTTGGGACAGGATCGGGATAAACTGTAATATCAACACTCTCAGTATCTGTACAGCCACTTGCCCCTGCAGAAATTGTTAAAGTTACAGTATGTGTGCCAGGAGAATTAAATGTAATTCCGGTAGGGTTGTGTGCAGTTGAGGATGCCGGAGTTCCACCTCCAAAATTCCAACTATAACTTTCACTGGGTACAGGAGTGCCTGTATGTGTAAAATTGAATGATTGACCTGTAAAGCATTGGTTCCCATTATATGTAAATGTTGCATCAGGTATGTCCGGTGCAACAAGAGTAACACTATTAGTGTTTTCACACCCATCTGCGTCTGTAAGTGTTAGGTTATAAGTACCCGGACTTAGATTTGTAAACGTATGGCTTACAGTAACCCCTGATTGGGTCATTGAGTTAGCTTGAACAGTAAATGGTGGTACTCCCGATGTAGGAGTAATCGTAATACTACCATTATTCCCTGCACAGCCAGGGTTGGTAGTAGATACATTTGCCGCAACAGGGGGCGGGGCATTTAAGACTATTGTCTCTGTCCACTCACATAACCCATTTGAGTCTCCAATTGTTATAGTATAAGAACCCGGAGCTAAACCTGTAAGATTTTGTTGTGTTGATGTAAAACCTGATGGTCCTACCCAATTAAAATTGTATGGAGAAGTTCCTCCTGATACACCACTAATTGTTATAGTTCCATCATTAACATTATAGCAACTCGGATCAGTATATGCTCCTGTTGCTGTTATACCATCTATTGTAAAGGTAATACTACTTTGAGGAGAATAATTTCCACAAATATCTGTAACTCCTCCACCTACGGCAGTTAAAGTATATGTGCCATCGTGCTGTAAGTAATCGCCTAATGCAAAATTCCAAATATCATCATAATAGGTGTCGCCATAAGTACTACCTAAACCGGCTTGACAAAAGTCACTCCAAACATCATTTATTGTATATGTACCATTTGGACCTGTAAGTGTAAAGTCTGATGCGTTAACACCGGTACACCATATTTTTTCTGAAAACTGAACCGTTAGGTGCGATGAGCCACAATATGGATTATAGATTAAATGGTCTATATAGGCTGGATCATTATCAACAATAGATGCTGTACTTCCAGAAAAATTGATATTATAACCGTTAGTTGATGCAGAAAAGTTACTTACATTAATAACATAATATGTTCCGGCAGTAACGGTTAGTGGACTATTATAATTTGAACAGTTATTTGGACCTTCACACGAAGTTGAACCTGAACCTAATCCTGTAGATCCGGTAGTTCCACAATAATTACAACTTAAAGGTGGATTGGCACTATAATTAATCAAGTCTTCGCATGTAACACTTGAAGATAGTCTCCATAATGCCCAGTCGTAGTCGTCAGCAGAATTTACAGGATTAATTAAAAATGCTAAAGAACCACTTGAGGCAACAGTAAATGTGTACCACATATTATTATCTTCGCCTGAGACCAGACAGTTCGGACAATTGTTAACATTAACCGCCATCCCATCATTGGTGTAAAAATCGTATAGATCAGTATAATTCCCTTCACCTGATGCTGAAATAGTATGAGTATTGCTAACTTCGCATAATGGTAATGCACCTAAACAGTCGGCTTCAGATGGGGGGGGTAATACTCTGTAAGCCATTGTTCCAATTGATGAGCTGGTAGTATTACAATTATATCTGTAAATAACAACACTATAAACGCCATTTGCAGGAGGTGTAAATGTTATGCTACTACCAAGACCGCAAAAATCATCATTATATGCATAAACGGTTGCTCCACTAGCATCGCATATTTCTAACTGAGTATCGCCGCTGTAGCTACCTCCACCTTCGCAAAAAGTAAATATATAAGTCATATAATCAACTCCTGCAAAAGTGTAACGAGTTCCTGAATTAACATTGATTGTTTGATAATATTCATGTAGAGTTAGAGCTCCTGCGTTAGTAGTTGAGGTTCCACTATTACATTGTGCATATATGCTGTTTGAACTTAACGAAAATATGCTAAGCCAAAATAAAATTATTAAGTAGTAGTAAAGCTTTATTCTCATATTATTTCGTTTTTACAGATGCGTTTGTAGTTTGGGACTATATTATTTAATAATGTACTTTTTCGTGTTATTTAAAACTTCTATTTGTTTTTCTTCGTCTAACTTATTAAAATCTTCTTTAGAAATTTCAATAATATGATTTTCATCTAATTCATGTAACATTTCCTGATATTCTAAAGGATTCGCTTCTACCCATTGTTGTTTGCGTTTTGCATAATCCTTCTTGTCATCTTGTTTGTTTCCTGTATCATTATATTTTGGAAAACCCGGATAGTTAACATCGTTTCTTTGTAATTGGTCTCCATCGCTAATATTAGTAGCTGCAGAGTTTTCAATTGTTCCATTTATTGAAACTGTCGAAAAATCATAATCTACATTATGAGTAAGTAGGATATTTCTAACATATTCGGCAGTAATATCATTACTACATTGAATATGAAAACGGTCTTTACCTTGACTTGATAAAAAATATCTTGCAAATGAAATCTTTGAATCATCTAATAAACTCTGAACTATAGCATCTGCCTGTTCATCATTATTAAGTCCTTTTACATGAAAATAAATGCTTGATTCATTACCAAGTGGCTTTTTTAAAGTAAATTCCAATACGTCTTGTGAATAGCTAAAGCATGTAAATGCTAACAATCCTAAAATCATATAAAACTTTTTCATATTAAGTAGTTTATTTAGTTTCTAATATTATTTTTTAATTACCTATAAGATTTACTTGTCCTTTTCTAACTTTTGAATTACCATATTTGTCAATAGTAATAATTTCCCATAAATATATACCAGGTTCTGCCATTTCACCTATATTATTTATTTTACCATTCCATAAATTATCTAATCTATCTGTTTCAAAAACGAGTTTTCCTGTTCTATCGAAAATAAGCATTCTAATTGTATAATCTTCTAAACAATCGCCAATTGGACCAAATTCAGCATTAATCCCGTTACTTAATGGTCTAAATGCTGTTGGAACAAAATAGTTGTGCTCTATTTCAATATCTATTATTTTACTTGATGTAGATTTACAACCTTGATTATTAATAACCGTATGTTTAACTGTAAATCTACCATCTTTAGTAAACTCATATTCAAAAGAACGTTCAGTTTCAATAATTCCATCAAGTTCCCATTTATGCAAAACTTCTTGTTCAGAAAAACTATTAAAAGTATAAAAATTATTATTTATATCAAAAGAAAAATCTGAAACTGGGGTATTAAATATTTCTATAATTTCAAATGAACGTGTTTTAACTACCTTGTCGTTCTGATCGTATATGGTGAGAGTTGGTTCGTATAGACCGTGCTTTTCGTATGTGTGTGAAATATTTTTCCCATTTGATTGTTTATTGTCCCCAAAATTCCATACAGCTTTCATGTTTTTAGACAAATTTTCCACTTCAAACTCAACTAAGCCTGGCACACATTGATTTATTATATTAATATTTGATCTAATAGATTCTATATCAAATGAAAGCTTGTCTGCTAAATTATTTTCTTCTGAACCGCTCTCTTGTGAATTAATACTTGTATTATCCTCAATATTATTATCCTCTTCAAAATCGGATTCTGTAATTTTATTTACTGTATAATTTGTACTTTCTGTGTTGTTCTTTTGTAAATTGCTTGTATTATTATTCTCTACAAATGTTGTGGTATTATTATTATCGGTAGAGTTGCTATTTTCGCTTGATATTGAATCATT
>JAVERJ010000113.1:0-6710 GCA_034007185.1 Candidatus Carbonibacillus sp.
TAGATAAAACCATATAGATTTAAAAACACGTTTCGCTGCATCACATGCAACCACATGCAAATAGAAGGGTCGGAAATAAAGTGATGACACACAAAGAATATACCATCTCTGAACTTGTTCATGAGTTTGGTATTACAGCCCGCACCATTCGGTATTATGAAGAAATAGGTTTACTGAAACCGCGCCGAACTGCAGGGCAACAACGCATATACAGCCGACGCGACCGGGCACGTTTAAAACTTATTTTACGTGGGAAGTTGTTAGGGTTTTCTTTACAAGAGATTGCCGAACTCATTCAGCTCTATGAGATTGACCCGACGGCCCGTCGCCAGTATGAAGAAGCGCTTAAGCTGGCTCGCAAACATTTATCTGAGATCAGACGTCGTATCGAAGAATTCAAACATTTAGAACAAGAGTTAGAAGCGGCGATTGAGCAGACGGAAGCGGATTATCAAAGACTTATTGCAAAGGAAGAAGGGCAAGAGGCCTATGATAGATAATATGTTACGAGTGGTTGCGGATTTTGGTGCATCAACGGTGAAGGCAAACATGATCCATGACGCCTTGCAAATGATATACAGTGTATGATCGCATGCCTTTTCACATGTCGCCTAACAGATAGCGCTCTTTCCAACCGTATTTCAAGTAAAATCGTATGAGAATTCAATGAATATCATCATACAAAAAGGAGCGATGACAATGGCTGAAGTCAAAGGGTTATGGATCAACGGTTCGTGGCATGTTCGTGAGCGGAGACAACCCATCGTTTCACTGGCTACTGGAGAGGTATTAGCAGAAATATCGCTTGCTTCATCAGAAGACGTTGCAAAAGCTGTAGAAGGCGCGCACACCGCCTTTTTAGATTGGCGTAAGCGAAGTGCACATGAGCGTTCAAGGATATTGTATCGATTGGTTGAACTTATCAAAGAACATCACGCGTCGCTTTCGCGCTTGATCGCGGAAGAAGCGGGTAAACCTCTTAAAGCAGCGCGTGGTGAAGTTAGTCGTGCTATCCAGACGTATTTATTCTCCGCAGAAGAAGCCAAACGCATCGGTGGGGAAACGATTCCGATGGATGCGGCACCTGGTGGTGAAGGTCGGTTAGGCTTTACGTGGAGAGAGCCACTCGGTGTGGTCGCAGCGATTACACCGTTTAATTTTCCATTAAACCTTGTGGCCCATAAACTGGGTCCGGCCATTGCTTCCGGTAATGCAGTCGTACTCAAGCCGGCAGGGGCGACGCCGTTATCAAGCTTGCGTATTGCTGAACTTTTTGCTGAAGCCGGTTTACCGGAAGGCGTGTTACAAGTTGTAACGGGTTCGGGGGGCGAGATCGGTGATCTTCTGGTGACGCATCCGTTGATTAAATTGATTACTTTTACCGGAAGTCCTGTTGTAGGCAAACGTATCCGTGAAAAAAGCGGCTTAAAACGCACCATCTTAGAATTGGGCTCGAACTCAGCGGTCGTTGTAGAACCCGATGCGCCTTTTCAACTTGCTGTGCGTCGGGTGGCAGAGGGTGCCTTTCAATATGCAGGACAGATTTGCATCAGTGTTCAACGCATATACGTTCATGAAGACATCTTTGATCGTTTTCGTGAAGCGTTGCAAGAAGCGACCATGCAACTTAAGGTCGGAAGTCCTCTGGAGGATACGACGGATGTCGGGCCGATGATCCATGCAAAGGAAGCTGAACGTGTTGCATCTTGGATCGAAGCAGCTGTGCAGGGTGGGGCAAAAATTGCCTATGGAGGTACGCGTGAAGGGCAGTACCTCGCGCCAACCATTTTACTCGATGTCAAACCAGACATGTCTGTTGTCAAAGATGAAGTTTTTGGTCCAGTTGCTTCCCTCATACCTTATAGCCATCTGGATGAAGCGATCAAGATGGTCAATGATTCGCACTATGGTCTGAATGTCGGACTTTTTACGCGCGATATAGCAAAGGCATTTCGTGCGGCGAGAATGTTTGAGGTTGGAGGTGTGATGGTCAACGAAATTCCAACATTTAGAGTTGATCACATGCCTTATGGCGGGGTTAAAGAAAGCGGTTTGGGTCGTGAGGGGATTCAATATGACATCGAGGAGATGACAGAACTTAAATTTGTGATGGTGAACTTAAACATATAAAATCAAATATTCGATTCATGTTGCGATGTCTCAACGCACCTATTCCTTCACCCCGCCGGTGGTCAGACCGGAGACGATCTGTTTTTGGAAGAAAAGGACAATGATCAAGGTAGGAATGGTGACGATGGTGGTAGCAGCAGCTACTTCTCCCCAGAGGATTTCAAACTGCGTCCGGAGGAAGGAGATGGCGACGGGAACTGTGTGAAATTTTGCATTGGCATTTAAAGTGATGGAAAGGAGAAATTCATTCCACGCGGCGATGAAAACGATAATGGCAGTTGTAAACACGCCGGGTGCTGCCAAAGGGAAGATGATCTTAAATAAGGTCTGTAAGGGTGTTGCCCCATCGATTTTAGCTGACTCCTCTAAGGCTAAAGGGATTTGATTAAAATGGGTGACGAGAATCCAGACAGCAACGGGTAGGGTTATGGTGGAAAATGGGAGAACGATCCAGTAACTGTTTAAAAGGCCTAATTTTAAAAAGAGGGTATAGACTGGACCGACGACGACCATTTGAGGAAACATAGAAACGGCCAGAATGAGGCCTAAGAGGATATTTTTTCCTCGAAAGTTGAAGCGGGAAATGGCATAAGCGGTTAGCGTTGCCACGGCGACGACATACACGGTGGTCGTTGTGGCAACGATAAAACTGTTTTTAATGGCATTGAGAATGCCTTTTTTAAATAAGATGATGCTGTAGTTTTTTAATGTGGGTGTATGAGGAATAATGCGGAATGCACCGTCTCCAAAAATTTCACCTGAGGTTTTAAAGGATGTAATGAAGATCCAAAAAAAGGGGAAAACCATGAGCACGAGAAAGATGAGCACAGAAAGTCCAAAAAGAATCCAGAAATTGCGTTTCATCGCTTTCATTAATCTTTCCTCCTAATTTTTTTCCATCAGATTGGCTCCGAGAAGTTTGACATAAAAGATGGCGATAAGCGCTACGCAGACGAACATGAGCATCACGACAACGGATCCGTAACCGAAGTTGGCTTCGCCAAACATAACTTTATAGCTATAGACTGAGAGCGTTTCTGTCGATCCTCCGGGTCCGCCGCCTGTTAAGACGTAGATGAGATCAAAGACTCGGAAGGCATCCAGTGTGCGAAAGAGGAGAGCAACCAAAATCGATGGCCGCAGAAGGGGTAAGGTGATCCGAAAGAAGGATTGCAAACGTCCTGCGCCGTCGATGGATGCCGCTTCGTAAAGGGCCCCTGGTATATTTTGAAGTCCAGCTAAGAGAAGAAGGGCCATATATGGCGTTGTTTTCCAAACATCAGCGAAAATGGCTGAAAACATGGCGCCACCACTGGTTAATAAGAGATCACGTGAATCGTGGACAAGTCCGATCCATTGAAAAAGATTGGACATGATACCACTCGTCCCATCGTACATATAGTTCCACATAAGCGCTGCCACAGCTGTGGGGATGGCCCAAGGAATAAGAGATGTTGTTCGTATAAATCCCTGCCCAAAAATGGCTTTGTTCAGGATAAGGGCCAGCCCCAATCCCAAAAGGAGTTCAAAAAAAACTGAGATCACGGTGAAAAATAGGGTATTCCAAAGTGCGATGCCTACCCGTTTGTCGGTAAGGGCTTTGGCGTATCCGCTTAGACCGATAAAGTTAGAGGGAATGATGCTGTTTTTGATATCCTCCGTGATGGCGGGAAGATCATCTTTATGAGATAATGAATATGTTTTGTTCAAAGATGATACAAGCAAAGCGGTATCCTCATAGAGCGTCGTGATTTCTTTTTTCTCATCGGCATGGATGGAGATGACTTTGTCCTGGTCTTTGTAAGTGTTGGCCAACCGATCGATGCGTTCGATCAGTTGCTCAACTTTTTTTAGATCTTCCGGATGTGTGATGTTTTTCTTATCTTCATCCAGGAACATACTGATGTAAAGAGCGGTTTCTTCAAAGAGGCTAGTGTTAAAGCGCTCGGTCATATAAAGCCCTGCTTTTTGCTGATTATTGAGGCGATAATCGAAAAAAGTGTAGACAAACGATTGGACGATCGGCCAAAGGGAAAAGATAGCAATTAAGAGTAAAGAGGGAAGAATAAAGAGAAATTCCTTATAACCCATTCGTTTTACCACGGCAAACATCCTTTCTTTGGAGATAGGGAAAAAACTATCGGAAAGACATGAGAAAAGGCCCTAATTTAACGGATAAATTAGAGCCTTTTCATTTCAATCCCTCAATAAAGATTATTTCCCCTCTACGGCAGCTTGGATTGCAGAAACGGCTTGATCCAATCCCGAACCGGAGCTAAGATATTTATGCGCTTCAACTTGGATCGTATCAGAGACCTTCGAGTATTCTGGAGAGACTGGGCGAGCGATGGTTGTGGTGAGCGCTTTTTGAAAACCAGGATAGGTCAGCATGATATTGGCTGCTTGAACTTCTTTGTCAGCGAGGAGGGCATTATATCCGGGTAGATAGCCACCTTCTGTGGACATGATTTTCTGTCCTTCTGGGCCGGATGCGAATTTTAAAAATTCCCATGCGCCTTCGAGATGTTTGGAGTTCTTGTTAAGGCCTAAGAGCCATCCACCGACAGAGCCGCCATTCGGGAGGGGGGCAATTCCGACTTGATCGACTGTGACGGTAACACCATCTTCTTTCCCTTTGATACGTCCAAATTGGTAAGGCCAGTTTCGGGCAAAAACAGCTTTCCCTTGTTCAAAGGTTGTATGTGTTTCTCCTTCTGTAAAGTTTAAAATGTCTTTGGGGGTAAAGGGGGCGATGGTGAATTGATACATCATTTCCAGCCCGCCTTTAACATCTTGAAAAGCCTTTGTAAATTCCGTGACATTAACGGTTAGACCTTCATATTGTTTGGATTGATAAAGGAAACCATATTCTGTTCCGCCTTGTTTTACATATTTTTGGGCCATATCATAGAGATCTTGATAAGTATAGTCTCCATTTTCTAGTTTTGCGGCATCGTCAGCATTGACGATATCCTTACGGAAATAAAGGAGCCCTAAGTCGGGGAAAAATGGAAGCGTGTATTGTTTCCCATTGTAATTTCCAGAAGCCATTGATCCAGCGTTATAATCTTCTTTTTTCAATCCGGCATCTTTCATAAAGCGATCGATTGGTTCGAGATAGCCTGCGCCAGCAAATTCTCCGGCCCAGACGACATCCATAGAGAGAACATCATATTCGCTGGAACCACTGGATAAAGAATTTAACAGCTGATCATGCATTTGTGCGGAATCATTGGTCATCTGCACCCATTCCACGGTGTACTTATCTTGGCTTTGATTAAAGGTGTCAATCAACTTTTGGGTTGCCGGTGTGTTATCGTTTTGAGCAGCAAATTTTAAGGTGATCTTGGCGGCGTTACTTTGTCCGGCTGCTCCCTGATCGGTCTGTGTGGCTTGGTTGTCTGGTGTTGTGTTTCCTTGATTCGTCGAAGAAGTCCCTCCCCCACATCCTGCGAGAACGAGGAGCAACACCAATGCAATGGATAACCATGTAAACGACTTTTTTTTCATACGTCATCCCCCTATCATGATCTTTGAAATTCGGTGCTACTTGCATTTTAACCATGAAAGCGATAACATGATATTAACATTTTAACTTTTTTAATACGATTTTTATACGGGGAGTATGTTCATTGGACGTTCAAAAACCACATGAGAAAATGTTAAAGACATTTTTAGAAGGATGGATGGAAAATCAATTAAATTTTTTTTCCCATCCTTCCTACCGCTTGGAGAAGCAACTTCTTCATGCCATCGCTTTGGGGAATGGGGAGGAAGCTAAAAAGACGTTGGATGAAATTAATCGACAGGACCGTGCCGTTTTAGCCAAAGACCCGATACGATCCCTTAAAAATTCCCTTATTGCATCATGTACCCTTTTTACTCGGGCGACGATACAAGGAGGCGTTGATCCAGAACAAGCATACAATTTGAGCGATGTCTTTATCCGGCAGATTGAAGAAACAAGAGAACGGAAACAGTTGGAGCAATTGGAGTATGATATGCTTGATGCGTTTATCAATCGAGTAAAGGAAGAGAAGAAGAGCACCTATCAATGGATCGTCAATCGTGCTTTGGAGTATATCCATGATCGCATTTTTAAAAATTTAACCTTAAAAGAGATTGCTGCGTATCTCGAAGTGCATCCATCCTATTTGTCTAAAGTTTTTCATGAAGAAGTGGGCGTTCCACTCATTGAATATATAAATCGTAAAAAAATTGAGGCTTCTCAGTATTTTCTTCTCCATAGCAATGCTTCTATCTCTGAGATTTCTCAGCTCTTCGGTTATTGCAATCAGAGTTATTACACGAAACTTTTTAAAACGTATACGGGCTTAACACCAAAACAGTATCGAAACAACGCTTCGACGCTCTCTGCATCGATCGATGATGTATAAAAAATCCTCTTTCCACGAGATTGCTATGATCACCACCTCATGGAAAGAGAATTTGCATCAAGAGATGTTCAAATTAATCTTCTTTAATACAAAGTTTTTTTGCGGCTAGAAGGGCGAGCGTCTTCCATGTAAACCAGACGACCAAAAAGAGTAGGGCAAGCATTTGTATATAGGCTAAATAAC
>JAVERJ010000114.1:0-6690 GCA_034007185.1 Candidatus Carbonibacillus sp.
CAATTGATCTTTTGTATGTGTATTTTGATATGAGCGTATCAGCAGTAATAGCTAGTCCATAAATCCTAGCACTAGGATCCCAAAGCTCAATAAAACCAAAAACATCACCAAAGACATACAGACGACCAGTAGCATGCGTTGTTTCAACGATAGAAGACTGGATGATATCTAGAAGAACTTGATTGTCCTCAATTAAAGAAGGAATTACGTATCCTGTATCGGATATTGTTCCAATGCGCAACCCATTATCCGTTGCTATTGTCTTCGCTATGTCTGATGCTTTTTTAGCCGAAAAAACATACGTGTCTTTAGATAGAAGATACCGTGTCTGATCATACGCTGTTATATTTATGACGTCTTGATCACGCGACACCTCAAACACATAGCCATAAAAAACGCCCCATTCACCGGCCTTTATTCTTAGTATATATCCGGGTTCAAAATCAAAAAAAGGTAGGACGCGCAAACTTGCTTCCCCCGGTCGCCCAAGTCGTTTTGTCGTGACTGTTATGCTTGACACAATATCAGTTATATCCATGATCGTACCGTTTTTGTCGTCAGCTAAAACTTCCATCTTATCCATCTGGAATCACCAGCGTTCGGCCAATCTGAAGTCTGCGTGTTTCTGCATCCGAAATATTGTTTGCTTTTGCGATAATGCGCCACTTGCTTCCGTCCCCATACACACGTTTTGCGATCGCCCAGAGCGTATCACCTTTTTTAAGCGTATACATCTGTGGTTTTTCAGGAGCGGGACGTTTAAGCTGTTTTTCTTGTGGCGATGAAACGATCGCTTCTTTTTTTACTTGGACTTTTTTGGGGGCAATATATTTATTTTCTATCAAGCTTAGCTCATATTTAGGCTCACCCTCATATCCTGGCGTTTCCGTGAACCTAAAGCCATCAATGATGACAGAAACATTTTGACGCATGTCCCCATCTACAATAAATTGTAACACTTTTTTATCTTTACGCCATCGTTCGATGAGATCAAAATACCAATCTGGCTGAAAAACTTCTCCACTCGTCAAAAACGGGTACCACTTCCGTGGCCAGAAAGACGAAAGCTTGAAACGGCGCAATTTTGGAAGGCGCGGTATGGAAACTTCACCGATGTTGATAACAGACGTCACATAATGATCAGAACCCCAATCAACATCGACTTGCTCTGGAGAAATAGGAAGTTTGAAACCAACATCACCTTCTTCCGCAAGATACACTGTATATCCCACACCTTCACCCCCTAGCCGTACACGCGTCGAGCTGTTGTGGCGAGCTCACGCGAAAGATAATCTTCAATGCGCCGTATGAGCTCATCAACGTCCGCGCGCTCACGTATATCGCCAGTCGTTATGCTCACAGACGGTGTTAGCGTAACGAAATTGTTGATCGCATTTATTTCTGCAAGCTCACGAATGATTTTTAGATCTTCCGACGATATATCAACAGGCTGCTCAATCTTTCCTACTTTATCAACCTTACCGATGTTACCAATCATCTCGTTTGGGCTAAAACCGGATGGGTTCAGAAGGCTTGGCGAAACATCTGGCATTGGCGTCTTAATAGGAGCGACATCATCCGCACGTGCTGCTTGCCTTCCTGCTATAAACGTTTGCACGCCAGCGTCAGAAGCGCGTTGTTTTGCTAACTCTTTCTGTATTTGAGCGTATTCACGCATTCCTTTTGCGACGTTTTCCATCGAAAACTCGGCTTCAATCTTATACGACGATCCGGTAACGCGATTGACCAGCTCCAAAACTTTATTGATGCCTTTGATGATGCCGTTGATGAGGGTGTCAAAAACCTTCCCAACGTATTGTGCCATCCATTCAAACGCGGAAGCAATTCCCTCGACGACTGTCCAGAAAAACGCGACGATCTTGTTCCAAATCCGGTATAGCGCCGCAGCAAAGTTATCATTGGTTTTCCATAGCGATACGAGAATAGAGATGAGGGAAGCAACTAGCGAGATGACTAAAATGATAGGATTGGCTCTTAAAACTGCATTAAACGCCGCCCATGCGGATGTAACAATAGGCAAAATCGTTCCATGAAAAATCGTGGCGGCTGTAAGTATGCCAAGCGCCGTTGCGACGCCAAAAAATACCGGACCGACAACGGACCAATTGTCGTGTATCCACTGCCCAGCCTGCGCCATCCATTCAAACACCGGCTTCGCTGTCTGGCTCAAACTATTAATCGTCGCGGCTGTTTCTAGGATAATGTCCTTAAACAAGGGGAAAACACCTTCGACTGCAGTTGTTCCGAGGTTGCGCAAGCTGGTCGATAACGTGTCCAACGCGCCAGTCCATGTCTGCTTAATGTTTTGCATCATTCCGCCTGTCGCGGCGGTTTTCCCGGCTAATCCGTCCGTGCCTTCTTCAATGCCTTTGACCAGCATGGCGATTGCGGCATTTGCATCAATCGCGCCGCCGCTAATCAACTTCATCGTGTCCTGCGCCGATTTTCCAAGCTGGTTGGCGATAATCTGTAAGGCCGGAATACCATGTTCTTGCAGTCTCCTGACTTCCTGCATGGACAGCTGCCCAGCGCTTACGATATCGCCAAACGCCGCGCCGATCATCATCAGTTCGTTTCGTCCGCCGCCGATCGCACCTACAGCATCACCGATCGCGTTCAATACGGGTAACGTGTTTTCAGCTTCCATACCAAACGCGATTAGGTTACGACCTAGATTAGCTAAGTCCGGGAATTGAAAAGGCGTATGCTTGGCAAAAGCCAGTACATCCGCTAAATAGCGGTTGGCTTTCGTGACGTCTCCGATCATGACGTTTAGCGATGTGCGAATCTGTTCCATATTGACCATGAACGCAACGCCACGATCGATCGCAGATTGAATTCCGGAACGCACAGCGCCGAAAGCGCGGTTTAAAATATAAAGCCCGCCTGTCGCGGCGAGCAGATCACGCACCATATTTCCTATGTTTTTCCCGCTGCTTCCGGATACATCTCCAAGGCGGCGAATCTCTTCCCCTGCATTTTTAGCCCCACGCGCCAACTCATCAGATGCTCGTGCGGCGTCTCGTTCCGGGCCGGAAAGACCACCCACGGCACCGGATGCGGCGCGAAACGCGCTGGCCATACGGTTGATTTCCGCTTCGGCTTGGGATATGGATATAGAGGCGCTTTGCAATGCGGCCTTTTGCGATTCTGTCGTTCCTTCCAGCTGTTGTAAAGCCAGGACGGTTTGTCTAGTTGCTTGAATCACCGACATAAGCGCTGGGCTCACTAAATCTTGCAATACAATGGATGCGCTGACTTGCACAAGCTCATCACCTCCCGGGGCCTTTCAGTCCAGCAAGCTTTTCCGCGATTGTTGGGTCTACAGCAACCCACGTTCCGTCGGTGGTTGGCTCCAACACCGCTTTACATTTAGGGCACGGCTGTCGCTTAGGCTTCCTTGTCACCTGCTTTATCGTACGACCGCAGGCAGGGCACGCGAACTTTTTAGCAAAAAACAAATAATACCACGCATCCCAAAACAGCACTCTAAAGGTGAGGCCGACAAGAGCCACGACAACAGCAGCGATAAATAAAAACGCAATAATGTTGAGCAACGCCATAAACAAATGAATCGCCTCCCTACCGTCGCATTTTTCTTTCGGATCCCTTTTCTGCTTCGATTTTAACATCAATCGCGGCCATGATAAAGGCCCTTTCTTGCGGCGGTAAGGAGATAAAAACAGACGGTAGAATATGCATCTTGTGGAGAGCGTAATAAGCGTAAACAGCTTCTGGATCGGCGTCCCGGCCGGTAATTAGTTTTTTGCTTCTTCCTTTAGCTCGTTAATGCTAGTGTTCAGACCGGAAAGTTTTAAAATTTCCTGAGCCAGAGCCTCGATTTCGCCGGGTAAAAGCATCGTTTTAATTAGGTCTTCTGGCGTGGAAACACCAGCTTTTTCCAATAAAGTTGCGTCTTTAAAGTTTGGATCGACCGTTCCGGCCAGGACGAGGCCAAGGTTAAACTTACCGATTCTAAAATCCTGCTGGTTTCCTTTAAGAATCAAGCTTCCTCGCCGAATATCTTCGTAATCATCATAACTGATCGCTCGGATCGTTACCTGCATCGACTCTTCGGCGACGGTGATCGTAACGTCTTTCGTCTGCCCGACACGACGCGTACCCTCTAGTAGAAAATCCTTCAATCTTCGCACGTTATCATCTCCTTATTAGAGGCGGTGTGCTTCGCTTATTTCAAAATCTTCAAACGTAAAGTTAATCTCAGACTGGGCAACGGAATCGTCATCCGACGCTTTCACAAGGTTTGTCGAATCGACATTAACCCCGCTAAGTTTTACGGTCTGCCGCCCAGCATCCGAGGCAGGATCATCAATGATAACAGTCATATCGAGATATACATCCTGACCTGTCTTAACATAGTCTTGCATCATAGTTCGAAACTTACTTGTCACGGCATGGATAGTCATTTTACCGCTACCTGTAAGGCTAGTCGTTTTATGGCCGACCATACGCCGGCCGAGAGAGCGTATTTCCGTCTTGTTCTTTTCGACATTCGCCTCAAAGTCAACAACATACGCAAGCTTTTCCACGCGCCCATTAATCGTAGCGTAAACTTCTGCTTCTTTCGCAGAAATTGTATCACGGGCTGCAATGGTCATCTATCACACCTCCTTAGATTACGACCGTGACATAGATCTTTTCAACCGCATCAACCGGACGGACACGAGCGTTCAGAAGTACAGCATCATTTTCCATGCCCGGCTGGACGTCGATGTCGTCGGCAACTACATCGCGCACGGCCTCAACAGCTTCAAGTTGCCGAAGATAGGAGACAACTTCCGCCTTAAACAGAGACCGCCCGCGATCGTTGTTCGGAACTTTACCGATATAGTACCTCTCGAAAATGTCCTTAGCATCGACGGCAAACGTATCCAGCACACGAATCACGCGGTTTTTGCGGAAATCTTTGCCCTTATCAGGCGTGAAACTCCTGAATGTGTTGATGTCCTGCTCAACAATCACACGCCCGTCTTTTGTCTTGGTGAACACGAATTCGCCATTCTGCAAGGCTTTGATGGTATCAGCGTCGCTCAACGCACCGACAACATCCACGGCGTCATCGTAGGCGGTATATGTGAGGCTTTCGTTCGCCGCCGCTCCGGCTGTCGCGCCTGCTACCCACGCTGTTGCTTGTTCCGTAGTAAGGCTTGTACCATCGCTAAGAACAACACTATTCTTTACGCTGATAATCCCTTCATAATCGGCCAGCGGATACCCGGCAAGGACCGCCTGCACCTTTACGCCTTCATCCTCCCTAAGACGCCTGATATACGACACCGCCGCCGCTTTCAGCTGTGTATCGGAAACGGGAAGAGCCATCGTGTGCCAATAGTCTTTTGCGAATGCGTCAAAAGCATCTACATAGTCAGAAACAGTCGCTTCCCCATCTGTGCCACCAGAGAGCTTAACACCGAGAGCTGTTTCAGGCGTCCCGTTTCCAGAAAATTTTACATAGTCGTTTTCAACTAAATCCTCAATGACCGATACCATCTGCGAATCAACAATGCGCCCTTCTAGATAAGTGATCACATCATATTTGGTGTCATCTTCAATATTTGCACGGACTGTTACGGCAATATCATTCCCGCGCACACCACTATATTTTGCAGTAACAGAAAGGGCGTTAACTACCCCGATTGTTGCGCTTGCTTTTTCGCCTGTATTTAAGCGATACACAAGAGCCGTTCTGGCGCGTTTAATCGCTTCTCTCAAAAGGAGCAATTCATTGCCAACTAAATCATAGCCAAAAATAGGACGTGAATCATCTTCACGATCAAAATGGACGATCGTTTTTTCAGGCCCCCAAGACAAAACGAGTGGTAATGCCACGATCCCGCGATCACTCGGAACGCCAAGAGGACGCGGTTTTGAACGTACATTGATGTATACGCCCGGGCGAACCTTGTTTTGAAAAAGCCATGTGCCTCCGGCCATCTTTTATCGCACCCCCCGTTTAAGCGCTTTTTCGACTAGAGTTCTTGCTTCTTCTTTCGCGTACATTTTCCCATCCTCAAGAACAACTCTTGCTACGTCTATTACGGCACCAGAGAAAATGTTCAATATCTGTTCTTTTTCATATTTCGTTTTTTCCTGATCTTTAGCCGTCTCCTTAGCCGTCTCCTTAGCCGTCATACTCTTATTTCCTCCTTCATGCGCATCATGAGTGGGTCATCTATAACTGGAACAACACGCACTGTGTAGTCAATAAAAACATGCAACACATCGTCGACATCTTCTACCCAGGTTCTGTCTGACCACACTTTACCCCATGGCAAACGTATCCTCTCAAGTGTCTGGGCGATGTTATTAGCCATGATTCTTCTATTAGAAGAGGATCGATCAAAAAAACGAACATCTGCAAGAACACGGTAGGTATGACCTTCATACATAGTCCGTGTTCTATCGTTAAAAATAACTTTTACCCAAAATGTAGGTTTTTCTATCCCTTGAATAATCTCATCGGTATATACTGGTATGTTAGGGAAACGCTCATCCAAGGCCCCGATAATAGCTTCCGCAACAGCTTCCACAACAGCGTTTAAAACCACAAGAACCACCACCGTTCAATCGAGGCGTTTCAACCAATCTTTCATCTTTCTTTCAAAACGTCCAGGGAGTTCCTGCTCAATTTCTGCCATCGATTTTGTC
>JAVERJ010000115.1:0-6670 GCA_034007185.1 Candidatus Carbonibacillus sp.
TCTGAAGGTTGCCCGCTTACGTCTTGCCACTCTCCCTCATTCCATACATCATAAGACGTTCTGGTAGATGTGCTCACATGAATGTCTGTATCACGACCATCCATGTGATCGCTCACATCCTGAGGTGCTTTATCCGTTAGACCGGTAAGTGTAAGACGAATCGTAAGCTGCTGACCAGAAACGACTGCGCCAAAAGGATGACGATACATACGGTCATAGGAATCATGTTTCATCTGAAGATATATCATGTTCTTCACCCGCCAGCGGCATCAGTCGCCAAATGTTTTTTGCATATGTTTCGACCGTATGATCGCTTGAAAAACGACCGGCTTCCGCTGTCTGCGCAATCGACCAGCGCCACCAGCGCTTAGAATCGACATACGTCTTAGCAATCGCTTCTTGGGTCTGTTGATACGAAGCAAAATCTTGTAGTACCAAATACGGATCGCCTTCTGTCAACAGATGATGGTAAATGGTCTCTAAAGTTATGACGCTTTCATGAAACGTTCCATCAAGTAAATGACTGAGGGCTTGTTTCACATATGCATCCGTGCCAAGGAGACGGTGCGGATCATAGCCCCCTTGCGTATAATAGCGCTGGACCGCCTCGCTCGATAGACCAAAAACAAACGCCCGTTCATACCCGACAGCTTGAAAAATTTCATGATTGGCTCCATCATCTGTTCCAATCGTTAAAGCACCATTTAACATCATTTTCATATTGCCTGTACCAGAAGCTTCTAAGGAGGCTGTGGCGATTTGCTCACTGACATCCGCGGCCGCAACGATGCGCTGAGCCCAAGTCACATCGTAATTTGGCACAAAGATCACCTGTAAATATTTGGACGCCTCTTTATCCGAACGGATTTTTTCAGCCACACAATGTATATACTTAATGATCGCCTTGGCCAAGGTATAATTGGGCGCAGCCTTTCCTGCAAATATATAAGTGCGCGGCACCGAATCAATGTGCTGTCCGTCTTTTATTTTTAAATAAAGCGTATAGATATGCAAAATGTTTAACAGTTGGCGCTTATAACCGTGGATGCGTTTGATTTGTACATCAAGGCGCCCATCTGCATCAAAATGCAATCCGTAACGAGCAAGATACGCATGCAAAATCTTTTTATTGGCTTGTTTGACCTCGGCCCAAGCTTCTTGAAAATTCTTATCTTCGGCAAAGGTTTGAAGTTCTTGAAGCTTAAGCGGGTCACGTTTCCAATCTTCTCCGATTGTCTCCGTAATCAGCCGTGCCAACCGCGGATTGGTCCCTTCTAACCAATACCTGAGCGATATGCCATTCGTTACATTGATAAAGTGCGATGTATGAGAGGCATAAAAAGGCTGGAGAACCCTTGTTTTCAAAAGTTCGGTATGAATCTCCGACACGCCGTTGACGGTATGTGAAGCGATCGTCGCAAGATGAGCCATGCGCACGACGCCTCCCTCCACGATGGACATGCGCGCGATATCATGAGCATCGATCGCGTCTTGACGCGCGCTTTGTTCGTCTGCCTCCTCACCCTTTCCTACATCCTGCCGAACTTGCCACATCAATCGCATGCGGCGGTCGATTTCTTCGATAATCATCCAAATACGTGGCAAGATCTCTTGGATCAGACCTACGGGCCACGTCTCCAATGCTTCTTGCAAGATGGTATGATTCGTATAAGAAAACGTCGCCCGCGTCACAGCCCAAGCTTCATCCCAACCGAGCCCTTCTTCATCCATCAAAAGGCGTAACCACTCCGGAATCGCCAACGCCGGATGCGTATCATTGATATGAATGCCGACACTATCGTGAATACGCCGTACATCATCCGCATAACGCAAATAGCGCCTTAATATGTCTTGTAACGAAGCAGATACAAAAAAATATTGTTGCTTTAACCGCAAGCGGCGACCGTCTTCTGTGGAATCATCTGGATAAAGCGTTCCAGAGAGCATATGGGCATCACGTTCACTCTGCATCAACCGTTGAAAATCAGTTCCGCGCAGTGCCTCGAGCGCAAGCGGCTGATAGATCGACTCCGCCGACCACAGCCTGAGCGTATTGGTCAACCCGCGCTCGCCCAAGATCGGTATATAATACGGAACCGCCAATACCGACTCTGTCTCAGCATACTTAAAATACAAGCGCCCACCGCGCTCATACATGCTCACACGCCCGCCAAAGTGCACCTCGACTGCCCGATCTTTGCGCCGGACTTCCCAAGGATACCCATCGCGCAGCCAATCATCCGGTAATTCGACTTGAAATCCGTCGATGATGCGCTGTTCAAATTGTCCGTGCCGATAGCGAATGCCGTAGCCGTGCACCGTATACCGTAACGTCGCCAGTGAATCCATCATATCGGCCGCCAAACGCCCCAGCCCACCACTTCCAAGTCCGGGTTCGCGTTCTGCTTGAAGAATCTCCTCCGCATTAAGGCCGAGAAGATCGAGTGCCTCCTCTACGACTTTCTCCCAACCGAGATAGCGCATGTATAAGGGCAGAAGCCGCCCCAAATGAAATTCAGCGGATAAGTAATATATTCTGCGTTCGATCGACCGCGGTCGAATGCTGTGCTCGCGCAACCATCCACCGTTGATTTTTTCCCTAACCAACGTCGCTAAGGCCATGTATCGTTCATATGCGCTTGTTTCTTCGATCGGTTTGGCGTACATATTGAGCAGCCGTTGGCGAAATAGCTCGGCCAATACTTCTTTTTTCATCAGCAACCGTCCCATCCAACAAGGTTTTTTAAATCGATCACGTTCATACAATCACCACGCTAAGGCGTCAGAGTATGATTGGTGCGTTTAGGCGTAGATATTCTTTTTCTTTCCTCTTTTTGTTCGCTTTTGCGTGCTTTTTCCAAGGGGATGCGTTTACCAGACGTACGAACGTTTTCCCTGAGCTCGATGGACGCATCCAAAAAGTCATCATCTGGTGGTTGAGGACGGAGTGTGCGATAGATCGTTTCATACGCTTTGGCAGACGCATCCCAAGCAAACGAACGCTTGCGCATGGACGCAGCCATCTTATCAAAATGCCCCCCTTCCCGATCATAATAAAGTCGAAGGGCACGATCGATGGCATCGAGCAACGCATGAGCG
This sequence comes from Candidatus Carbonibacillus sp., assembly GCA_034007185.1. GTDB lineage: Bacteria > Bacillota > Bacilli > Thermicanales > DSM-22653 > Carbonibacillus. The sequence goes on from JAVERJ010000115.1 coordinate 3,100, forward strand.
TTATATTCATAAAACGTAATCCCCATCCCTGTGCCGGTCGATGGATTGTAAGATGGGACGGTATCAACAAGTCCACCAGTCAGCCGAACAATCGGCACCGTCAAATAACGCATGGCGATGATTTGGCTGATACCACACGGTTCAAAGCGCGATGGCATCAAATAAACATCGCCCGCCGCATACAATTTACGCGCAAAAGATTCGTCATAACCGGTAATGACGCGCATCTGCCTAGGAAAATGTGCTTCCCCCCGTTTTAAATGCGCTTCATACTGGGCCTCACCTGAACCTAAAATGATGAGCTGAACCGGACGTTGAAAAAGCTCTGATAAGATATGCAGTAACAAGTCAAGCCCTTTTTGTTCGACCAATCGACTGACCATGACCATCAACATCGTCTCTTCTTCTGTTTTAAAACCCATTGATTCTAAAAGACGCCGTTTGTTTTCCTTTTTTCCTGCTAAATCATTGTAAGGGATGAAGAGGTGCGGATCGTGTTCGGGATCATAATCTTCTGTATCAATGCCGTTAAGAATCCCTTCGACAGGCGGATGCAGAACTCGAAACAACCCGTCGAGGCCTTCACCGTAATAGGGATGGCGAATTTCCTCGGCATAGGTTGGCGATACCGTCGTCACCCGATGGGCACGCACAAGACCAGCCTTTAAAAAATTTGCTTGGCCATAGTACTCCATATCGTCTGTACGCAAAACTTCAGACCCGACGCCCAAAACATCCCCGACAATCCCCGGTGGGAATATACCTTGATATTTTAAATTATGAACCGTAAGCACATAACGAACGTGTTCGAGTGATCCGACATGACTGTAGAAATACTGATGAAAAAAAGGGACAAGCGCAGCCTGCCAATCATGGAGATGGATCACATCGGGGACCCAATCCAATTGTAAGAGCATATCAAGCACAGCACGCGAAAAAAAAGCAAACCGTTCACCCTCATCATACGTGCCGCTCATTCCATAGATGGCATCACGCGCAAAATAAAAGGCATTTTCTATCAAATACGTCGTCCCTTGCTCGGTATGACCCTCATACAACCCGATCGATTGCTGGCGCCAACTCAAGGGCATCGTCCAACGTTTTCGAAACACAACGGTCTCTTTGAGCCCAGACGGAATGACACTATAAAAAGGAATCACCATGCGTGTATCGTGCCCCCGTTTTCGAAGCGCTCGAGCTAGGGAGCCAACGACCTCCCCCAATCCACCTGTTTTTACAAAAGGTGTGGTTTCGGCGGCAACCATCAATATGCGCATCATGCATCCCCTTTCCAGACAAACGCCATTGCCGTAAGTGACGGCACAGTTAAAACGAGGCTATCCGAGCGACCATGCCAGGCAATGCCTTCAGTATACAATAATCCACGGTTTTGCCTATTCCCCCCACCGTAGATGCGCTTATCCGTATTCATCACCTCTTCATAGATGCCGCCATAAGGCACGCCGATTCGGAAATCTATATAACGCTCTCTAGAAAAATTAACGACCACAATGATCACGTCTTGTTCCAAAGCATGATCCGCACCACGTGTATGCGCATGACTTTTTTTGTTGTCCAACGTCTTTTCCTTTGTGGCCATACGCGCAAAAACGATGATGCTTTGCCCATGATTGTCCGCATCAATCCAAGAAAAACCGTTAAAGGAACGATCGTCTTTCCATAATGCAGGATGTTTTTTATAAAATTTGTTCAAATCTTGTACAAAACGATAAAAACGAACATGATCGTCCGTATTCAGCAAATGATGATGTAAAGAACCCTCATCATACCACTCGTCGCGTTGTGCCAATTCTGACCCCATAAATAAAAGTTTTTTCCCGGGATGGGTGTACATATAAAGAAAAAAGGCGCGGAGTGTGGCAAATTTTTTCTCATCGGGTCCAGGAATTTTTTCAAGAAGCGATCGTTTACCATATACGACTTCATCATGAGAAAGCGGGAGGATGAAGTTTTCTGAAAATGCATAGTGTAAAGAAAATGTTATGCGCTGATGATGATATGGGCGATCTTCCGGAGCAACCTTCAAATAATGTAACATATCATTCATCCAACCCATATTCCATTTAAAATTAAATCCAAGACCGCCGACTTCTGGAGGATACGTCACCAGTGGAAAAGAAGAAGATTCTTCCGCGATCATCAAAGCATGCGGAAAATACTGAAATACTGTATGGTTCAGTTTTTTTAGAAACTCGATCCCCTCCAAATCTTCCCGACCGCCGTACAGATTGGGCACCCATCTCCCAGTATCCCGACCGTAATCGCGGTAAAGCATGGCACTGACAGCATCGATGCGCAACCCATCAATATGAAAAAGGTCAAAATAATAGAGCGCATTTGAAATAAGAAAACTGTGGACTTCGGGGCGCCCTAGATCAAAAGCGAGTGTCCCCCACCCCGGATGTTCAGCCCGCCATGGTTCGCTGAATTCGTAAAGCGCCGAGCCATCCCATTGTGCAAGACCATGGGCATCACGTACAAAATGACCTGGAACCCAATCCAAAATGACACCGATTCCCGCCTGATGCGCACGATCAATGAAAAACATCAAATCGAGCGGATCGCCAAACCGACTGGTTGGCGCGTAATAGCCAGTAATCTGATAACCCCAAGAACGATCATACGGATGCTCCATAATAGGCATCAGTTCAATGTGGGTAAATCCTAGTGTTTTCACATATGGTATGAGCGCATCGGCAAGCTCTCGATAACTCATATAGCGGCCATCTTCATGTTTGCGCCATGACGCAAGATGAACTTCATAGATGGCCATCGGTTGTTCCCATGGAACTGCTTCCAGCGCTCGTTTTTTCAACCATCGTCCATCCCGCCAAGGGTAACTTTGTAACCGTCGCAGATCGATGACACGTGATGCTGTCTGTGGTTTGACCTCAGCCGAAAATGCAAACGGATCAGCTTTATAAAGGAGCTGATCCGTTGCTGTTAAAACTGCATATTTATAGCGTGTCCCTTCTTCTAATTCCGGTACCCACCCATACCATACCCCGGAAGGTAGACGGGTCAGCGGAGTGGATTCTGCATTCCATGCATTAAAATCGCCCACGACGCTCACTCGTTTTGCTTGTGGGGCCCAAACAACAAAGCGCACCCCATCTTGTCCTTCGTGTTCACAAAAATGAGCACCAAATGTTTTATAGGCAAAATATAAGGTGCCTTCGTGAAACAAATAAAGATCAAAAGACGACGGCTGCATAGCCTTCACCGCCTCATTCATATGCTTTTTGTTCTTTTTTGCATAATACCTTACCATTCACTTAAAGTTTAACAAGAAGTACATAAGGAGGCAATCATGATAAACATATGAAAGCGCTTTTTAATATTAAGTTTTTGTAAAGAAAAGCGTTGTTCGTTACACGACGGAACTGGTCACATGTTCACAACTCTGTTATACTTTATTTAAGCTTTCAAGATGGACACAGTATAACGGCTACGAGGAGGAACAACCATGCAGACGCTGTATGATGCCTTAGGCGGCAGTGAGGGCATCAAACGTCTTGTTGATGTTTTCTATGGCAAGGTGAAAAACGAC
>JAVERJ010000116.1:0-6667 GCA_034007185.1 Candidatus Carbonibacillus sp.
TGTAAATGTATTTGTCATTTCTTTACATTACCTTTACGAGATCTTAATCCATGGTATTGTGAGAGAAAATTTTTAAAGTGCGTTTGTGAAGCCATGAAGATGCTCAAGATCATGTTTGTCGACGTGTCGCTTGAATATATTGTATATTTGTGAGAAAATACAATATAAACTTTGAACATCTCAATAGGTGTCCATGCATGAGGAGGTATCAATGGCAACCATTGATCTCAACTTAGATGTCGGTGAACACTATGGTGTATATCGTTATGGAGAAGATGAAGCGCTGATGCCGTATGTATCATCCGTTAATATTGCCTGTGGCATGCATGCCGGAGATCCGCAGGTGATGGCTGAGACGGTGCGTCTGGCGCTTAAATATAATCTTTCGATTGGTGCGCATCCGGGTTTGCCAGATCGAGAAGGTTTTGGACGGCGTTGGATCGACATAAGTCCAAGAGAAATTTACCATCTCGTGATTTATCAAATAGGTGCACTTGATGCATTTGTTCGGGCACAAGGTGCACACCTTTCTCATGTGAAGGCACATGGTGCGTTATACAACCGAGCAGCTTTCGATGAGGCGATTGCGACGGCTGTTGCAGAGGCAGTACGGGATGTGGATCATACGCTTTTATTATACGCTTTAGCGGGGAGTGTACTCATAGAGATTGGCGAAGCGATGGGGCTCCATATGGTGCGTGAAGGTTTTGCCGATCGCGCTTATACACCTGATGGAATGCTTGTCAGTCGAAAGTTAGACGGTGCTGTTCACCGTAACCCTGAGACGATAAAAAAACAAGCATTGCAGTTGGCGCGACGTGAACCGATCACAACATGGAATGGTACATCTTTACATATAGATGTAGATTCGATCTGTTTGCACGGCGATACGCCAGGAAACGTAGAAGCATCGCGTATGATTTATGAAGCATTAACAGCGGAAGGAATCGATGTACGACCACCAGCTCAAAAAAGCAGCGAGATAGGCGATGGCCATGTCTGATATGTCTTTGAATCAAGAAGCATTACAGATCGAAGGTATTCGCTTGGAAGCAGTCAGTGAACGGTTCTTTTTAATGCATTTTACCGAAGAGGCTTCTCGGCGCTATGGCGTTGGTATACATCATCTGATACGCGCTTGGACTAAGGCGCTTCAACATCATCCTTTGCCTGGACTGGTCGATTTCGTACCCGCTTATACAAGTCTTGGGCTTATCATCGATCCAGTTACATGCTCGATGCAAAGGTATGCTTTGAGTGAACAGGCTTCTTTTGATCTTGCTTACGATATCACCGATAGGCTTAAGACGTATGGTACGTTGATCGAACATTATGTTGAGGCGGAGGATCAAATCGTGCCGATCGAAATCCCCGTTCATTACGGCGGTGACGATGGCCCCGATCTTGTATCGCTAGCGGAAGAAAAACATCTCACACCTGAAGATGTGATCGAATTGCATATCTTGCCCGTTTATACGGTCATGATGGTCGGATTTATGCCGGGCTTCCCTTATTTGGAAGGGCTTCCAGAGGCGCTATATACGCCACGCCTAAAATCGCCCCGCCTAAAAGTGCCGGCTGGATCGGTCGGTATTGCTTGGAAACAGACGGGTATTTATCCTTTTGAAAGTCCTGGTGGTTGGCGGATTATTGGTCGGACCGATACGGTATTGTTTGACGTGCGTCGTAACCCTCCAGCACGCTTACAAATAGGGGATCGCATCCGTTTTAAGCCGTATCGCCGTGGGTAGATCAAGTCATCGTAAAGTCGAGAGAAGAGGGATTGGATGGCGCTTATAATTGAATCAGCAGGACTGTTTACAACGGTTCAAGATCTGGGACGACCGGGGTATCGTCATCAGGGCGTACCACCGTCTGGAGCCATGGATCCACTAAGAATTCAACTAGCCAATCTTCTGGTTGGGAATGCGCTGCAAGATGCCGCTTTAGAGATAACGTTGAGCGGACCGACCATTCGTTTCACAGACGATGCGATTGTCGCTTTGACGGGTGCTGATCTTTCGCCAATGCTGAATGGACAACCGGTCGATATGGATCGACCTTTTGTGGTAACCTCAGGTTCGCGATTATCGTTTGGTGCGCTCAAGCGTGGTGCGAGAACGTATATGTCTATAAGCGGTGGTATCGATGTGCCGTTGGTTCTTGGTTCGCGAAGTACGTATGTACCGGCGAAGCTTGGAGGTTTTGAAGGTCGCCCGTTAAAGGCGGGGGATGTTTTGAACGTAAGACCATCGTCTTATTCGATGGTAAGACAGACGGAAAATAGCCACATGTTTCAAGGATGTTTTAGAACACGCTTATCTAATGAATGGTCGCCAACGCTTCATAGGCTTTATACCTTACGTGTTTTATCGGGCCCAGAATGGCCGCTCCTTTCCGAAACAGAACAGAACGTTTTGCTTCATCGTATTTTTTATCTGACGTCCCAGTCCAGTCGCATGGGATATCGCTTCAAGATGTCCGCAGAAGATAACGATCTGGATGCTCACGTGTTGCAAAAAAGCACTATGAACACGTATACCATGCAAAGTTCTGCCGTGGACTTTGGCACGATTCAACTTCCATCGTTGGCTGAGCCGATATTACTGATGGCGGATCATCAGACGACTGGCGGCTATCCACGCGTCCTTCAGCTCATTCAGGCCGATATTCCACTGGCAGCTCAGCTCAAACCAGGCGATGCTGTGAATTTCATACTGGTTCGTCGAGAAGAAGCGTATCAGGCGTGGTTAAAACATGTGCGTGCATTGAACATGGTAAAAGCTGGTTTAAAGCTTTGCCTTCTGCAAAATCAACACATGCATGCAGTGCGCTGAGATGGCAAGTCGATGTTGAGATTATTGGCTCTCTTTAACAATTCTGTGTCTATGGCGTGCGCAACAATCGTATTCACTATAATGGAAGAGAGAAAAGCATTTTGTATATTTTGTCAGAGAGAAGTTGGTTGGTATGTCTGATCATGTGACTGAAGACATTAAACTCATCTTAGAGCAAACGCTCACATTTTTAATGCGCATTGGCCAATTTTCTGCTGGTTGGGTCAGTGTGCGTGAAGGAGAGACATTTTCGCTTTTAGCGACGGTGGATCTTCCGTCAGAGCTTACGGCGGATAATTTGTCTGAGATGCGTTGGTCTCCGTGCCTTTGTCAGCGCTTAGCTCATGAAGGCCGTATCAACAAAAGCCTTGATATCATTGACTGCGAACGATTAGCACGTTATCCAGACAACCCTTTAAAACGACATTTGACCATCCCTATATCCGTTGATCATGAAAGCGTATTTGCTCTGATCAATCTCGCTTATGAAGGGGATCGGCCACTTGATACGCATACTTTGAAGGTGTATTCCGAAGTTGCAGACATGTTAAGTGCACTGATCCGTAAAATACTTGAGAACGAACAAACGATTCATGCTTATCAAGATCGTTTTCACATGCTTTCTTTTCTTCTTACGTTATCAAAACAATTATTTCAAACGCGTACGATAGAACAATTGATCGATGAGGTGAAAAAAGCGCTCCAAGACTTTCTCCAGTTGAATGAAACTGTCCCCGTTTATATAAATCCAAAAAACGGCAGTGACGACCATGCACTTGTCTTTGATCTGCCACCTTCTATGACGTCAGATCAAGTCATGATCGTCTCTTTTGTATCAGAGCTGACGGATCAAGCTGTAAGACTGATTCAGCTTCTAGAAAAACAGAAAAACCTTGCCGAACGCGATTTGTTAACAGGTCTTCCGAATCAGCGGGCTTTAGAACAACGCGCATCAACGCTGCTCGATGATCGTCCGAAGATGATCATCATGTTCAATATTCGTCGCTTAACGTATATCAACGAACAGTATGGACGAGATATTGGGGATATGGTCATAGTGATTGTGGCAGAAAGATTAAGAAAGCTCTTCCCGGAGAAAGATCAAATGTTCAAAGTATCTGGGGATGAATTTTTAGTTATATGCGAAGATCGTGTTTTTAATGCTATCTCATCTCTAAACCGAAACATGTATCTTGAATCGATCTATGAAGCATTACATGCGCCACTGGAGCTTCCTGATCGAAAAATATCGTTACAGGTTGACATGGGGATAGCGATATACCCAGAACATGGCTCGCATCTTTTTGATCTTTGGCGTAAAGCCAATCTCGCCCTGCTTAGAGGACGGATGCATCATCAACGCTATCAAGTGTTTTCACCAAGCATTGAGACTTCTTTTTTGCAGGATGTTTCTCTTAAATCATCGCTTCGTTTAGCCGTGGAACATGGCGACTTTACGTTTGTCTTTCAACCGATTTACGACATCTTAAGTGGCCGCATGGTTAGAGCTGAGGTTTTGTTGCGCTGGGAGGAAGGGGCACCGGATGTGTTCATTCCTCTGGCTGAAGCGCTCGGGCTGATGGAGGCGATTGATCATTTTGTTTTAACGAAAGCCCATGCGGTGTCGAAAATGTTACCCATTCCGCTTGCAGTTAATCTTTCGCCGTCGACGATAGCACATAAAAAAGCTGCTGAACATATCTTAGCGCTTGCTGATCCGCAGCGCATTACACTGGAAGTGACTGAACATGCAATAACAAACAGTCATGCTATTAAAAACTTGCGGCGACTTAAAAAGGCAGGCTTTAAAATAGCGCTTGATGACTTCGGAAAAGGATATAGTCATTTGGCATTGTTACCAGAACTCCCGATACAAACACTTAAGCTTGACCGGCTGTTTATCGTATATAGGTATCGTCCTAAATATCGTATCATTTTAGAAAGCTTGATGGCGATTGCCAAACATGAGGCATATCGTTTGGAAGTTGTGGCTGAAGGCATAGAAGATCGGGATGCACTTGAGTGTTTAATGAGGTTGGGCGTCGATCATGCCCAGGGTTATGCCTTATCTCGACCTGTACCGTTAGAGACATTACAATCGATGCTTCACAGTACGGATCATTCGTTCTATAATAATGAAAGACGACCGGGTTGAATCGTATCGGGAAAGAAAGTAGGTTGAAGACACCATGCAGACTATTGATTGGAATCATCTCGGATTTGCTTATCGTAAGACGGATTATCGATATGTGTCGTACTGGCGAGATGGACAATGGGATCAGGGAACGCTTACGAAAGATGGGGAGATAACCATTTCTGAGGCGGCAACAGCTTTGCATTACGGCCAACAATGTTTTGAAGGGCTTAAAGCGTATCGACGCAAGGATGGGCGTGTACAATTGTTTAGACCGCAAGAAAATGCCCGCCGTCTGATGAAAAGTTGTGAACGTCTTCTGGCACCCTCTGTTCCTGAGGAAACGTTTTTAAACGCCGTACGCTCTGTCGTCCGGGCGAATGAGCCGTACGTTCCGCCGTATGAGAGTGGTGGAACGCTGTATATTCGTCCGTATTTAATCGGGATTGATGGAACGGTCGCTGTTGCGCCAGCGCGTACGTATCTTTTTAGCGTTTTCGTCTTTCCTGTTGGCGCTTATTTTAAAGGAGGATTGACGCCGATCGATGTCGTGGTGAGCGATTATGACCGTGCAGCACCGTACGGAACGGGAGGTGTAAAGGTCGGAGGCAATTATGCCGCTAGTATGTGGCCGAATCGTTTGGCAAAAGAACAAGGTTTTGCTGATGCACTGTACCTCGACCCTGCAACGCACACTAAGATTGAAGAAGTCGGTTCGGCTAATTTTTTTGGTATTACACATGATGGAACATTTGTCACACCTCGGTCACCGTCGATATTACCCAGTATTACGAAGTATTCTCTGATGTATCTCGCCGAACATGTCCTCGGTATGAAAGTAGAAGAGCGTGATATTCCGATCGATTCTCTCTCTGAATTCAGCGAAGTCGGTGCATGCGGAACAGCAGCCGTCATCACACCGATTGGGCGCATTGTCCATGGTTCCAAAACGTATCGTTTTGGGGCGCAGGGCGAAGTGGGGCCGGTGACGCGGCGGCTGTATGATCTTTTAGTCGGTATACAATACGGCGACATCGAGGCGCCAGAAGGATGGATCGTTGAAGTATAAGGTATAACAATCGCATCTCAAGTCTCTCATGCTCAAACGCTTGCTCCAGCATACGATGGAAGCAAGCGTTTTTCAACAGCCTTCAAGATAGTCTTAAATGAGTGATGTTTTTTAACATCATTCCGAAAGAAGTCACTCACTTCTAAACGTGAAGGTGCGCCAGTACCAGTGAAAGTGGGAGATGAATTTTGGTTAGGCGTAGCCTAAAGTTGTCTCTTTTTTGTGTTATGATATAATAATTATCATATAAAATAAAATATTATATATCAATAAAAAAGTATAAAGTGATGTGGTATCGATATGGCAAACAAAGCCTATCAGTTCCGTCTGTACCCAACGCAAGAACAAGAGCAACTGCTCGCCAAAACCTTCGGTTCTGTCCGTTTCGTCTACAATAAAATGTTGGCTGAACGAAAGGAAACATATGAGAAATTCAAAGACGACAAAGAAGCCTTGAAAAAGCAAAAACTACCGACACCTGCCAAGTACAAAAAGGAGTTTCCTTGGCTCAAAGAAGTCGATAGCCTTGCGTTGGCAAACGCCCAATTGAATTTGCAGAAGGCATACCAAAACTTCTTCTCTGGTCGTGCTGAATTTCCTAAGTTCAAAAGCCGCAAGGCGAAACAG
>JAVERJ010000117.1:0-6615 GCA_034007185.1 Candidatus Carbonibacillus sp.
CCCAGCAACTGATCGATGCGCTCAATGTACGATGTTTCCCTAGAAGTTTTTTTGGTAAATGTTGGGTCCCCCGACGAATGCAAAGACATATGTTTCACCACCTGCACATAGACCATGCGCACATCGACTGCAACTTAAAAATGCTTAAACTGCTCAACATTTAAGACGAACACCGTGGCACCACCCACTTGAACTTCGACAGGGTAAGGAACATAAGACGTTGCCGTACCACCAAGGGGTGCCACCGGAGCGATCATCTGCTCACGTGATTCACAACTCTCTTGGATGATCTTTAAGACGCGATCGACATCTTGATCATCGACACCGATCAAAAACGTCGTATTGCCAGCCCGTAAAAACCCTCCTGTGCTGGCCAGTTTCGTCGCACGAAAATTTTCCCGGATCAAGGCGTTGGATAGTTTTTGACTATCTTGATCCTGGACAACGGCAACCACCATCTTCATGCGCATCCCCTCCCACTTTTGGTTAACATTGTATCACAAGAATGTCTATATGGCTATGCATGAATCCATATCTCTGGACCGTGTTGAGCACCAAGTTCTATACCATGCACGTCATGTCCTTCAGATATAAGTTTTAAAAGTTGATCGGATACTTCGGCTGTAAATCGCTCTCCTGGAAGGACGAGCGGAATGCCCGGTGGATACGGAATGATCATTCGAGCCACCTCTTTCCCTAATGCTTCTTGAAAAGGTTTTTTAAGCATGGCTTGAGGTGGTGAGAAGGTTTGCATACGCCACGGACGTCTCTTAAAAGGCCTACTTTGAAGCATTAAATGCGTGGTTGGATGCGTATGGACAGGAGAGAGATTAGAAGCACCCGTTACGCGTGCATCGCTTTTGTCGAACATACGTCTGTTTTCTATCTCTTCGAGCGCGTGTCTGAGTTGAGCGACCGTATCACGATCATCCGCATAACTAAAAATAAAAAGTAATATATCGCCGTGACGAAATTCAATGTCTAACCCCTTTTGGCGTAAATCAGTCTCAACCGCTGCTCCCAGGCCATCAGGCACCTTCAGCATGAGGCGAAAAGGATCATCCGCTGTCAATACCGTATAAAATGTGCTTTTCATCAATGCTTCACGGAGCTCTTGTACAAGCGGCAACAATGTTTTCTGACGCGCTGACATGTAGCCACTTCTGATCAGTGCTTGCATCATATCTAAAGATGCCATGAGTACATAAGAAGGTGAAGAGGACATGAGCATCTTCAAAGCAAGATCGATATGCTCCCGAGGCAGCCTTTGCCCTTGGTAATGTAAAAGGGAGCTCATCGTAAGCGACCCGTTTGTCTTATGCGTAGAATGCACGATCAAATCTGCCCCCGCGGAGACGGCTTCATCCGCGATCGGATTGGGCATAAAAGCAAGATGCCCCCCATGGGCAGCATCAACGAGGACAGGTATGTGCTTACGATGTGCAAAGGCGGTGATGTCGCGGAGGGCAGAGACACGTCCATAGTAATTGGGCGATGTCAAAAAAAGCCCATAGATCGTATAGCCCTTGCGTTCAGCCCAAGAAACCGCAGCTTCAAACGATGATGCGGTTTGAGCGAGCGGAAGGCCGTAGACATCGAGCTCCGGTGTCAAAAGAAGCGCTTTGCTTCCTGTGAGCATCAAAGCGTGATAGACCGATTGGTGAGAATCTCGCTGAACGATCCACAAACCTTTTTTATCGCGGAAGGCCCAAGTCGTCCCCAAAATCGCCGCCAACACGCCAACCGTAGTACCACCGACTAAAAAACGGGTGGCATCGACGCCAAACGCCTCTTTTGCTCGTAATTGAGCCTCAGCAATCACGCCTTGAGGCTGATGGAGGTTATCGAGGTCAGGGAGTTCCGTTTGATCCAGCAGCAACACATCCTGCCAGATGGTTTGAAACTCGGGCGGTCCATAACGACCTTTATGTGCCGGCACATGATAGGAATGGTGGAATCGTTTTTTTAACAACGCCTCAACCAACGGCATATCTCCATCATGGAACATCGTTTTGTATTTCGCTCCTCAATACTCTCGCCGACCTTCGACGGCTTTGGCCAGCGTCACTTCATCTGCATACTCCAAGTCTCCACCAACCGGAACACCATATGCGATGCGTGTCGTACGAATACCGCTCGGTTTGATGAGACGAGAAAGATAGACGGCTGTCGCTTCCCCATCGATGGAAGGATTGGTAGCGATGATCACTTCTTTAATCGTTTCATCCTTGAGCCGTTCTAAAAGCGATTTAATCGTCAGTTGATCCGGACCGATCCCTTCCAGCGGTGAAATCACACCGCCTAAAACATGATAAAGACCGCGATATTCTTTCATTTTTTCCATCGCTATGACATCTTTAGATTCTTCGACGACGAGAATCGTACTCTTATCACGTGCTGGGTCGCGACATATCGGACAAGGGTCTTCGTCTGTCACATGATGACAGATGGAACACGTTTTCAGATCACGTTTGATGGTAAGAAGCGCTTCGCCCAACGCCTTAAGATCTTCGTCTTTCATTTTTAAAGTGTGGAACGCAAGACGCGTGGCTGTTTTAGGCCCTATGCCAGGTAGTTTTTGAAATCCTTCGATGAGACGCGCTAAAGGAAGCGGATAAACCATCGTACATCCTCTCAATACTGTTATTTGGGTGATAGACGTTAGAACAGACCTGGTAAGTTAAGACCACCCGTAATCTTACCCAAATCTTCTTGGGCTAAAGCATCGGCCTTGGAGAGGGCATCGTTTACCGCAAGAACAAGCAAGTCTTCCAGCATGCTCAGATCTTCTGGATCGACGGCTTCTTTCGTCAATGTGATCTTTTGTACTTCTTTATGGCCGTTCATTTCAACAGTGACTGCGCCACCGCCTGCTGTTCCAACAACGGTTTTGTGTTTCAGCGCTTCTTGTGCTTTTTCCATTTCCTGTTGCATTTTTTTAACTTGCTTCATCATATTTTGCATATTCATCCTTTTTTCCTCCTATCGATAACTTCGACATAGTCTTGACCCACGAGCGCAATCGCTTCCCGTACGAGCGGATCTTCCTCTATTTTGTCTTTGGGCTCTTCTGATTTTTCCTCTGATCTTACCGCCTCTCGAGCCTTTAGCCATGCTTCTTCCATCATCGTGATAAACGTCAAGGGTTGACCAAAGACTTGCGAAAGCGCTTGTTCGATCCGCGCGCGATGCTCTTCTTTTTCAACTGTTTCACGATGTAACGTTTTGGAAAAGACGATAAGCAGTGTCTGTCCATGAAAGGCTTTGGGGATTCCTTGTTTAAACCAAGCTTCCGTTCGAATATCAAACGCTTTAATACGATTTAAAAGTTCAGTCCAACGCGCCTGATAAGGTCGAACGTTTTCCTCCGCTGTTTCATCCAGAAACGGTACCAGTTTATCCCTCAGCACACCACGTGACGCGGTCTCGAGACGCGATGGTGATGGACGCCTGCTGTCTTTAGAAGACAGCGGCACTTCTCGAATAGGTTGAGACGTTGTTTCGCTGGTATGTTCGGTATGTTCTGGAAGCACGGACGGTTGTACATTGGATCCCTTCGGTTCTGTAGACAAGGGCAATTCCACGCTGGCTTTCATCAGACCCACTTCTAAAAATAAAAATGGGTCATAACTTCTCCGGAGTATGGGTTCAAGCGAAAGAAGCTGTGTCATGATCGAAAGAAGGCGTTTGTTTCGAGTGCTTTCTAATGTTTTATGGCTTTTTTCAACGGTTTCTTGCTTCAACACGTTTTCTCGCATTGCTTGCAGCAGCGCCGATAAAATACGCACCGCATCGCGTCCATCTGCATACATCGCTTCTAGCGTCTGGCTGATCGATGCAACTTCACCTTCTTCGATGGCTTTCAGTAAAGCGGCAATCTGCGCTTCCTGCGGTATGCCTAACAATTGTTCAACATCATCCTTGGTGATCGTCTCACCGCAAAATGCGCGCGCTTGATCCAAAAGGGCTAACGCATCGCGCATACCGCCTTCCGCATGGATACTTAAAAGTCTAAGTGCCCCCTGATCGATCTCCATACCTTCTTGTTCCGCCACTTCGAGAAGACGTTTTTGGATAACATCAGGTAGAAGCCGCTTAAAATCAAAGCGTTGGGTACGGGAAACAATTGTCGCTGGTAACTTTTGCGGATCCGTCGTCGCTAAGATAAAGATGACATATTCCGGAGGTTCTTCTAATGTTTTTAAAAGCGCATTGGCCGCTTCTGACGTCAGCATATGCACTTCATCAATAATATACACTTTATATGGAAGTTTGCTCGGTCGAAGTAAGGTGGCATCTCTCAGGCTACGCATATCTTCAATGCCTCGGTTGGATGCGGCATCGAGTTCCAAAATATCGAGCGTCTCCCCACGTTCGATTCTCTGACAATGCTCGCATTTGAGGCATGGTTCACCCTCTACGGGAGCAAGACAATTGATGGCTTTTGCCAAAATGCGTGCCGCGGTTGTTTTACCCGTTCCCCGAGAGCCGCTAAAAAGGTAAGCGTGCGCAATTTTCCTCGTTTTGACAGCATGTTTTAATGTCTCAGCAATGTGCGATTGTCCGGCAAGATCAGAAAATCGTTGCGGGCGATATGTTAAATAAAGGGCGCGATACATCTCCTCCCTCCTCATTCTCCGCTCTTGATGAAACTGCCTTGATTGTACCACAACCACCCCAAGTGCTCAATCATGATTCATCCGCAAACGTCTCATGAATCGCAAAGGGTAAAGCAACTTGAAAGGTCGTTCCATAACCTTTGCTTAACACGCGAATGTTCCCACCCATATCTTGAACAATACGCTGACAGACGGAAAGCCCTAAGCCCGATCCTTTTTCTTTCGTCGTAAAAAATGGGTCAAAGATGCGATCCAAAATGTACGGCGGAATACCCGGACCTGTATCGTGAATGTTAATTTCAACCATTTTGTTTTCTTTTTGTACTTTTACGTCAATGGTTATTTTTCCACCATGGTCAATGGCTTCAATTGCATTTTTAACAATATTGATGACAACCTGTTTAATGAGATCCGGATCAGCGATAATTTCTGGAAGCGGTTCAGGGTACTCCGTGTGGATGTAAATGTTATGTAACATCGCTTCGCTTTGTAAAACAGGGATAATATCATCCAGTACTTTCTTAAGATTGATCTTTCGAAAACGAACATCTCGCGGTTTTCCTAGCAACAAAAATTGTTCAACGAGTGTATTGATGCGAGCAATCTCTTTGAGCATCAATTGTACATAACCATATTCGGTTTCCATATTTTTTTCTTTCAATGTTTCTTGTAAAATTTGTAAAAAACCGCGGATCGATGTCAGCGGATTACGGATTTCATGGGCCGTACCCGCAGCCATTTGACCGATGGTCGCCAGTCGGTCAGTACGTAAAATTTTTTCGTCAATATTGATAAAATGACTGAGTTCCTTGAATTGTGCCACAATATATTGCTTTGATTCATGTTTTAAATGATACACCGTTCGTGATAACGTACGCGTGCGTTTTAATGAAGGAAAAACATACGGTTCATCATGAACTTCGATACCTTTCATCAAGTGTGGCGGAAGCGGCCAATCATCGACCGGAAGGTGTTTAAAAAGATCATTGATATCATATGAAGATTCATCTTCAAGCCATATACCAGCTTTGATTTGGTCCGTAAGATCAAAAAATTCAACTGCCTTTGGATTAACAGCGATGATTTTACCTTGATCATCAACCATTAAAAGGCCATCGTCAAAATGAAAAAATATTTCTTGTGCCAGTCCACCGAATTGATGTTTTTTTCGATAATGGCGCAACTGTTCTAAGGAAATAAGGTGCCCAATGAAAACGAAACCATCTGTCTTTTTTACGTTTGTTACCTCTTCTTTATATGCTTTTTCACCCGTTTCACGAACACTCAGCGTTTTAGGCAGGTGATGGATCATTTCAGACACGACGGTACGAAGTGAATTATCAGTTTGTGCCACAATATTCCCATGTCGATCGAGGAGAAGAGCGGATATAGAGCATTCTTTAAAGAGTGATTGCAACATTTTTTCAACATGATTCATCTTCTGGTCGCTCCTTTTATTCAACTCCCTTCATCTTTATTCTCTATAGAAAACCTTTATTCCTGCTTTTTTCAAGAACAGACGGCAAGGGTTTTCCTTTTTTTGTAAATCATCCTCTAACAAGGGCAAAAAAATCTTTTATCCACCGTAATAGTCGACCGAAAAACTTTCTACACCATGAGCCAAAAAAGAAGCGCTTTTCGTTATTCAATGGCTGTTGTGTCTCTTGTTCTTGACTGTTGTTTTTTTCTTGGGGTATGGAAGGAAGCACGGGGGCAATCGATAACGTCTCTGGAATTGAAGCGTTTTGAACGTTCTCGTCTGTAGTCGATGGAGGAACTTGGCTATCGTTGGGCTGAACGCGCTGCGTGTCAAAGCTTTGAGGCATGCGTTCTTTGGACGCAGATGGTGTCGATACGCCATCCGTGAATGTTCCTTGGGCAGGGGTTTTGTCTAAATTGATACGCGCCAGCGTGCGTATGGCATGATCGAAAAAAATTGGATCGGCGATATTGAGATCGACTGGACCAGATATGCCGTGCACCGTTCCTTGATCCG
>JAVERJ010000118.1:0-6613 GCA_034007185.1 Candidatus Carbonibacillus sp.
TTACGAGCGACGCGCATCGATGAACTCCCTCAGCTCCTCAATGTATTAAAAGGGGAAATGAGTTTGATCGGCCCACGTCCAGAACGTCCGCATTTTGTGGAGCAATTCGCAAAGGAACTGCCTGCCTATCGTTATCGCCATCAGGTTAAGGCGGGTTTAACCGGTTTAGCACAAGTGGTTGGTCGTTATTCCACGCGCGTTGAGGATAAGCTGGCGCTTGATCTCTTTTACATCAAAAACTACTCGCTCTTGCTCGATATGCGCATACTGTTTATGACCATTAAAGTGGTCTTAAGTAAAGGGGCTGCGTCGGGAATCAGTGAGCATAAAGAACACCAATTTGACACTTTCTTGAAAAGTATCACTTTAAAAGATTCTGTTTGAAAGATTTTGTCTGAAAAGATTTTGTCCGACATCAACATTGGAGGCTCGATACACTTTGCAGACGACATATAGATTACGGTGGATGCGCTTTTTATATATTGTTTATGCTGTGTTATTTCTTTTTTCGCCGTGGAACCGAGGTCTGTTTTTCTTTGAAAATATGATCGTGTATGATGTGCTACTACTGGCATGGACCGTTGTGTCTTTTTTGTATCTTGTGGTCGTCACCCATACAGATGCGTCATTCATTGCAGATGAGCAACGTAAAAAGGATAAAAAACGTTCGTCGTCAGGATCACCAAAAAACACATACGCTGGTTCTCAGAGGATGAAGTCACGTCTTAACGTTGACCATTGGCTTCTGCTATCGCAGCGACTTGGGCTGAGCGGTTCTGTCTCAACGGTGGTCATGACGTGGAGTCTTTTGCTATTGAGCATCTGGTATGTTGCACGGGCTCCTTTTGGGGTTCAAGCATCGAATGCTTGGGATCAAGCGTATAGAATCGCAGCGGTGATTGTATCTTTCATCATCTTGGCAGCGCTTTTCCGAACGGAACATGCTTACAGAGGGATGGCGAAAGAAAGGCTAGAATATGATCTCACGGGGGAGAGAATTGTCGGTTTAAGTGTCTTTGGAACACTGACATGGACAAGTTTATTGGCTGTCTTGGCTGCATTGGGAATTGTCGATTATCAAGATGCTGTATTAAGCAACAATCGTCTTTCTTCGGTGTACCAGTATCCCAATACATATGGTGTGATTGTCGGTATGTTGATCATTCTGACGCTTTTTTGGCTAACGGGTGTGGAACGGTTCAAGGGCGAAAAAGAGGAATCTTTAGCCGGTGTAGATCAGGCTATGGAAGCTGATAGATCGAAGGAGCGTGTTAAAAAGGGTACTTTGAAAGAACGTTCGTGGTTTTGGCTTGTCTTTCAGTTTCTTCTCGCCGGGATTTTTCCGCTCTTGTGGGTGGTTTTTATTTATAGTTTTTCCAGGGGTGCTTGGATTTTTTTGCCGGTCTTTTGGTGGATTGGCCTTTTGGCATTTTCTTGGCGATATCAAATACGGTATATCGCCTTGACGCTCGGAGGTATTTTGTTCGCCCTGCCGCTTACCATAGCCTTTAACCAATGGCTATTAGATAAATCGCCTCTCGGCATTGTTTGGATGCTTGGGGCAGCCGTGGTTTTTGCGTCGCTGGTGGTAGGGCTGAAGATGTACTTTTTAAAACGTATGTTAAAACGTAAGGATGGAACCTCGGATACTACAAGGCATTTGTCCGTGGAAGGTGCCGGTTGGAAGGCGACATTGTCACGGATGCTGCTGCCCTTATCGCTCATCATACTCGGTGGCTTCGGGATAACGATGGTGCGTTCCAAGGCGGTCTTATCGCTTTTGCCTTCAGAGGTGGCTGCACGTCTTCAAGACATTAGCCTTACGACGCAAAATACAATCGAACGCTTTAATTTTTACAAGGATAGCCTGAAGTTGATGCGTGACTACCCGTTATTCGGTGCAGGTGGCGATGCATGGCGCGATGTGTTTTTACACTATCAATCGTATCCGTATTTTTCGACGCAAACGCACAGTTTTATTTTCCAGCTCGCTTTAGAGGCGGGACTTGTTGGACTGGTTCTTTTTGTCCTTGCTCTTGCCATGCTCATCATAAGAATCATGGTTGTTTTGAGGAGATTGGATGCATCGGGCCGGATGCATCTGGTTGCTTATACGTTGGTGATGTTTTATCTATTTGCCCATGCCCAGATTGATTTTGATTTTTCTTACGGATTCATCCTCCTTTTATTTTGGACACTCTGGGCCCTTGTCGAAGCGTACATGCTTTCAGTGAAGGAACCTGACCGTGATAGAAATGAAGCGGCAGAGAAAAAAGATGCCCAAGATGCTGATTTAAAGGACGCTCGGAAGCATCGTTCTTTTTGGCTACGCCCTGAGGTGTATGCACGAGGAAGTATGGTACTCCTTGCTGTGTGGATGACGTTTACCTTGATCTTGACGGCACGTGATGCCTATGCTTACAACCTTCCTGTAGAAAGGGTTAACCTTACGACCTTAGAGCGCAATATACTTCAGAAAAAAGCCATACGCAGTCAAGATCGGTCGGTGCATATCTTAGCATTTCAAGCCTATGAACAACTTTATCAACAAACAAAAGAGGCGCGTTGGTTAGAATACGCAAAAGAAGAAGCACGCCATCTAGAGCGTGTGTCGCCTATGGATCCGCGTGTATTAATAACGGTCTCTCGTTTTTGGGCCGCAATGGGGGATGGCGCGCGGGCGCAAGAGGTTGCCGATGCAGCGCTAAAGACGGCCCCATGGTATATGCCAGCCGTAGACTGGATGGCTGAGCTTACAGGAAAAGAATTGTTGCAGTCGGCTCAATCGGTGTCGTCGTGGTCAGATCCTGCATTTCAAGGTCAACTTCAAAAGGCACGAGAGACTTTTTCAGCATTACAAAAACGTTTTGAAGCGCAACGGGCGTTTCTAGACGCTGAGCCTCCGGTAAGTCAATATCCATATTATCAATTGTCGGCTCAATTTTTGCTTTATGAAGGCTTTGTGAATGTCTTGGCGAGTCAGAGGGGATCAGATGCGGAGAAGCAAGCACTCTCAGAGATGTGGGCGCACATTGCTGCGGAAAAGAATACGGCGACACTTAAGGAGCTGTACGCGTTTATGATCGGTCTGTCGATGCTCAATGGTTATACGGAAGAAGCCGAACGTATGCGCAGTGACCTTGAGGCGAACGTGCCAAAAGAAGCGCTACAAGGATTGGAAGATAGCATTCGCAAGTGGCAACTGTGGCTCAAGTCAAAGCCGTGAGTAAGAGAGCGTATAGATCGCGCCTGCTTTTCATCCTTAAAAGATGGGTTTTTACCGTTAGGTTCTCATGGGATATGAAATCGTAACATTTCTTGAGGTCATGATGAAACGTCTCGATAACGTCTCGATAAGAGACGTTTTTTTTATTTATTGGCTTATGACCGTTTTCATCATGTCCATGATGATATCAAGATATGATTTCGACGATGGGAGGTCATTCGTTCATCATTTTTTTACAATCTCTTAATATATGGCGGTTGTTTTTTAATAAATCCTTAACAAAATCTTAATCTTTGATCGTTAAACTATAGTTGTCACAACATGACCAAAAAAGGAGGTTTGGATTTGTGTAAGCAGTATATTTTTGGCCAAAGACGTTTGATGTTTGTGCTTGTTTTGATGCTTACAGTGTCGGCCTTCATGCCTTTGAGCATGAGTGGTGCTGCCGAACAAGCAGCCGTTACGCTTCTGCCTTTGCATGAAGAGTATCATCCGGGCGAAATCATCACCATTGCTGGAACGAGCATCTTTCAAACGGTAACACTTAAAATGATCGGACCGGATTTAAGCAGAATTTTTTATGTGGATGTGTTAAAGGTAGATGAACATCATACGTTCCAAACACAGATTCGTCTTCCCGATGATATCGCTTTCGGGTCGTACACCATCGTGGTTGGAGTGAATAAAGAAATAGCGCAAGCCACGTTTACAGTGAAGACAAAACAAAACGATTCTCCGGCTCCGGCACCCAGCCCTAGCCCGATTCAACCTCAGGAGCCTATACCAACACCTCAAAATCCACCAGCATCCGTTATAGAAGAGAAAACCGTTTCATTCAAGGATGGACAAGCCACCATCAAAACATATGCCGATCAATCACGAGAGATTGTGATTGAAATGAAATCAGACAACTTTCAACAAGCATTGAACCAAGGTGCTCAAACAATTACATTGGAGATGAAAAACATTGAATTAAAAGCAAATGATCAAGTCAATATATCGATTCCTGCATCGATTGCCAATGAACTTGTAACAAAGAAGACAAACGTGACCCTAGCCTTATCTCTTTTAACCATAGGTATACCAGGAGAAGTGCTTTCTTCTTTTATCGATGCTCAAAACGCCATTTCTATGAAAGTACACATTAAAAAAATTGATCATGGAACTGTCAAAATAGCCGCCATAGAAAATATTCAAGCTTTAACAATGGAATACACCTTAGAAGGGAATAAACCGCTGCCCAAGCCTGTTACACTCTCTTTTGATGTAGCGGAAAGTGGTTATGATCTGCGGAAAGCTCTCATTTACAACAAAGATGCTACCACTGGTTTGTGGAAGGCAATTCCTGACCAATCACGGGACGGGCGATCGTTCATCGGGAAAACCCGTGCTTTCGGTTCATATGCCGTGCTCATTGTTCAAAAGACATTCTCTGATATCCAAAAACACTGGGGTAAAGATGCCATTGAAGTTTTGGCAAGCCGTGGCGTTGTATCTGGTGTAGACCTTGATCATTTTCAACCGGAAAGGTTCGTGACACGCGCTGAGTTTGCGGCGTTGATGTTAAAAGCATTCCACCTTGATCAGGAGAAGCATCCCAGTCCTTTTCAAGATGTACCATCAACGGCTTGGTATAATGAAGTTGTAGGAACAGCTTATTATTATGGGATTATGAAAGGTGATGGGAAACATTTTCGCCCCAATGATCCGATCACGCGCGAGGAAATGGCCGTTGTCATCGTCAATGCAGCGCGTGCTTTTGATACGAAGATTGTCGATCTTAAGGGTCATACTGTCCCATCGGCTTCAAAACTTACAACGTTTGCAGACTTTACACAGATCAGTTCGTGGGCTAAAGATGCAGTCGCTCAGGCTCAGGCTCAAGGATGGGTCAATGGCCTCGATGATAAAAGATTTGCGCCGAAGCAATATACCAAACGCGCTGAGGCAGCAACGGTTGTTTATAGACTTGTGGTAGGACTGTGATATCGGTTTCATACGCTCAAATTCGTACAAGCCAATAGCGGTCATAAGCCGCAATTTTATAACGATCATGATGAAAGATTATGATTAAAGGAGGAAGAAGGAAGATGAAGAAACGCAGACGATCAGCTTTACAGATGGTTCGGTCTTTTCGTCCGCTTACTTTGACCCTTCTCGCCATTCTTTTGTTGGCGAGCAGTGTGATGCCTGCTGTGGGTCCTTCGGTATACGCAGCTGACCCGACGACAGATGCTGCACAACAAGCAAATATGGCTTGGAAGCTTTTGTTTAAAGAAGACTTTGAGAATGGATCAAAAGACAAGTATGCTTCAGGTACAGTTGACTTACCTTCTGGTCCTTGGATTTTCAATGATGCGCTTATTGGAACATTAGATAACGATAAAAAAAATGGTAAACAATCTGTTCGCATTAGAAATAGTGGCCAGCTCACGATGAATTTTGATGTGACTGTCACACAGTCCGTCTATGTAGAAGTGTATCATGCCCTTTATGGCATTGATACAGGCGGCAAATGGAAGCTACAGTATTCGCTTGATCAAGGATCAACATGGAATGATCTTGCTCCGATCGGAAAAACCGAAGTTGTAGTGACACCAACCGCGGAACTTTCCTCCATTGCATTCCAACTTGATGACATCAATGGTCCCGTACGCTTTCAAATTGTAAAGACAGACGGCTCAACCGATGGAAAAACTCGTATTAACATCGACGATGTGGCGTTTTATACAAAAGAGACTGGTACTGGGAAGCCTGTCAAAGATACGACAGCCCTTCATATCATTCATACCAATGATATTCATGGGAATATCAAAGATTTTGCCAAACTGGCAAAAGTGGTCGAAGCGACACGTGAGGCTCATGCCTTTACACTATTTATCGATGATGGCGATCAGTTCAGTGGGGATCCTGTGACCGACTTGGCGTATGGCAAACCGATGGTTGAACTGTTTAACGCCATGCAACTCGATACGATGACGATTGGCAATCACGATTTTGACTATGGAGCACAAGCTTTTCAAGACCGTCGCACGGAGTCAAACTATCCTTGGCTAGCCGCCAATGTAAGTGTCTCTGATGCTTCCAAGACGCCGATCACACAGCCAGACCCATATGTGATTATCCAAATCGATGCCCAAGGGAAGCGCAGCCTGTTTCGACCTGGTGAATCATTTACACGCAGCCCAGATCGTCTAACGGTTGGTATTCTTGCCTTTACTCAAAATCCACCGGCGACTGCACCGAAAAATGTTGAAGGTTTAACGTTTGACGATTATGAAACAACGATCAACAAGTATTTATATCTAAAAGATCAAGTAGACGTTTTTATCCTGACCAGTCACATTGGCTATCCGGAAGATCGCGTGTTGGCACAGAAGTATCCGG
>JAVERJ010000119.1:0-6571 GCA_034007185.1 Candidatus Carbonibacillus sp.
TATCGTACTTGGAAAAAAGCCGTCGACGCGGCTTTTCCTCTATGTTTAGTTTACATCTAAATGAGAGCACTTGTCAAGCGTCATCATGTTTTTGTGGATACGACTAACGAACGTGGCCATACTGCATTTCAAAATCACGCTCAGACCATTCGCCATCTTGAAAGACACGCAAAATCTCATATTTGGTATTGCGTTGAGCTGGGATGCGTCCTGCTTCACGGATAAGCTGCAAGATGAGGTTCGTATTTACCTTATACGTGCAAGCAGCGGCTGAGACAACATTTTCTTCCATCATCGTTGAACCAAAATCGTTGCATCCATAGGATAGCGATAGTTTTCCGACGTCTGGTCCCATGGTTACCCACGATGTCTGGAAGTTGGGAATGTTATCGATCATGAGACGGGAGATGGCAAGTGTTTTTAAATACTCTTCGGCACTTACCTTTTCTGCTTTCATCCGCGTATTATCAGGTTGGAACGTCCAAACAATAAATGCCAAATAACCCACACTACCGATGGCTAAGGCTCGATCTTGCGATTCACGGATGCGGATCATGTGAAGCAATCGTTCTTCGATGGACTCCCCGAAGCCAATCACCATCGTCGCCGTCGTCGAAAGTCCTTGGCGATGAGCAATTTCCATCGTCTCGATCCATTCTTTCCAAGAACCTTTTAAACGGCTGATTTTCATGCGTGTGCGATCATCCAAAATTTCTGCGCCAGCACCCGGGAGCGAATCAAGTCCGGCCTGCTTAAGTTCACGAATCACGACATCGAGCGGAAGACCAGACACTTGAGCCATTTTACGAATTTCTGCAGTGGAAAAAGAATGCATGTGGATGTTTGGAAAATGTTGTTTGATTTTCCTTAGTAAGTTTAAATAGTAGTCTAAGGGGAGATGTGGGTGCGTACCGCCTTGCATTAAAATCTCGGTCCCCCCAACATCAACCGTTTCTTGTATTTTTTGCAAGATCACTTCATCGGATAAGACATACGCTTCAGCATGTCCGGCCGGTCGATAAAAGGCGCAAAATCTGCAATACGTATCACAAACGTTAGAATAGTTGATATTTCGACCAATGACAAACGTCGTGATGGGGAATTCCGGGTGATACGAGAGCATTTTTTGATGTGCATAGGCACCGATTTTCTCTATCTCATCCGAAGCAAAAAGCAACATGCCGTCTTCGATCGTCAATCGTTCCCCGCGCAACGATTTTTCTAGAATATGATCTATCGATCCCATTCGCTAACCCCTCTTCCCATACCTTTGATACGCTTACATTGATCGTAACATAATTTAATAAATACCGCTACCACGAATCTCTGATAACATTTACGGGTGTCTTCTACGGTTTGGACCACTCATCATGACGGCTTCAGTATAAGAACGTATGCGTTCGATCAAACGAAAAGCTTTCAGTCGATCCAATTCGCCGCGCACTGTTTCCGAAAAATGTTCAGTGAGTCCTTCTAATGGCAGATTGGACGTATATAAGATCGGCTTCAAATGTGTCGTGCGCGTTGTAAGTAGCGGAGACAACACTTCATCCCGGGCCCAGGGTGTCAGTTGCTCAGCACCGATATCATCTAGAATCAATAGATCGACTGTCTCTAAAGCACGGACCATCTCAAGATAACGCGCCGATTCAAAACCAGCCTTCAATTCGCGAAAGAGCGCAGGCATATGCACAAAAAAGACCGATCGACCACGATCAACGAGATGCCCAGCGATCGCAGCCATCAAATATGTTTTTCCAACACCGAACGGTCCATAAACATAAAGACCCACGCCGCGCCGGGCATCAAAATCGCTGACAAATTCGAGCGCTCGGGTGATGGCGGATATGTTGTAATCATCCCGTTCGATATCACGAAAGCGTATCTCAGACAGAGACACTGGTATCTGAAGTGTTTGAAAAAGCGTTTTTCGTCTTTCAATTTCTTGAGCTTTGATATAAAGTTGGCACGGTTCATACATAAAAAAGAGTTGACGTGTTTCGTCCACATACGGTTTGGAACGATAACCTTGCGGTTTGTTCGGACATTTGTCAAGCCCAGGGCATGAAGCACAATGGCGACTTTCTTGTTGGTACCGTATGAGATCGGTCCCATAGACTTTAAGATCGTCCATCGTCCAGCCCGTCTTTTGTAAAATCGCTTGAACATTCACATCATGTTTTAGCTCACTTAGAATCGCCTCGACCGAGCGCACCTGCCACTGTTGCTCCGAAGAAAGTTTTTGAAGTGCTGCTTTAAGCTGGATCAACATGTTCCGCCGGGCCTCCTTCCAAGTCCCGGATCATTTGTTCAATTTTTTTAAGGTCCTGTTCAATATCGCGCCTGGGCTGCGCACGGTTCAGAAAGAGTGCTTCTTTATCCCGTGATTGGTCTTGATCGACTTGAGCCCATATATATTCAGGAACAAACCGTTCATGCCGAGGCGAAGATGGCGTTTTTTTCTCACGTTTTGTATTCCGCAAAACGGAACGGTCAACATCTTTATGTTCTTGCATACGATCCGGCGATGTGTTTGGTAGGGCATGAGACGTTTCTTTTAGCTTTCGTTGTTTTAGATACATGGCCCGTGCAAAATAAAACGCTTCTTCAGCCTTTTGAAACCCTTGACGTTTCCAACTCGTTGCTACTTTTTCAACAAATGCTCGGGGAAGCGTATTATCTTGCACCAAAAGTACATAGTCAATTAGCACATTGGTCACTTCTTCTGATAGCCCTACATCTTTAAGTAAGTACTGGATTAAACGACGATCGGCGGCGGATACAGGTGCCCCACCTTGATAGTTTTCCAATAAAGCAATCGGACTCAATCGCTTTAATCGTGCAAGGTGCGCTTCGATTAACGTCTGTTTATCACCAGTGGAGACGTTTGGAGTCACAGCGGCAGAAACATCAGGTGGCTTAGAAACGTCAGGCGTAAAAGTCGGCGAACGTTCGGTTGAAGAAGAACGTTTATCCGTCCCACCGCTCATATCTTTTTCTGAATCTTTGAGTGTCTTGTAAACGTTTAATAGTTCTCGAAAGCGTTCTTGATCAAAAAAACCACTCTTGCCGTCAAATGTATCGCGGATCAGATAGGCCAGCGTTTCATCTTGCAACTGGTATCTCTTTTTGGCGCGCAATGCTTGCTGTACCAGAAAAGGATGATGCGAGGGGCGTTGTGGAAAACGTTGAAACGGTCGATCAATGATCTCCCAGGCGATGACGTCTTCCTCCAATAAAGGTTGGGAGACATGTGTACGAGCCACTGCTGTCAGTCGTGCACCATCCGAACCCGGCTTTAAGACGAGTTCGCTTAAAACATAGCCATCATAAGCTTCATGAAAACGCGCGCTGATATCTTCGGGCATGGGTTCGTGTTTGGAATGATCTTCCTTATCTGACGAAGCCGGGCTATGTGTCATCAATCCATAGCGTCGCAGAAGAGATTCATAACCTTTTAGACCCAACCGCCCTAAAAGTAAAGCCGTCAAAACATCGCTTTCCAAAAAACGGGCAGGCACGAGCGGTGCATGTAACACGAGATCATAATAATCGACATCTTCTGCAATGGTCCGGCGTGTTGAAAGCAAACCGATCCCTTCTAATTTTCGACGCGCATCATACCATTTTTCTTGACTGATGCCCAAAAGTGCAAAGAGTTCTTTTTCTGTATAGACCGTTTGCGTGCCAGCCGCTTGGCCCTCCGCGTCGTGTCCACTTGGAAATGGGGGAAGACGATGCTCTGTGCTTAAAGAGGCTAAGGCGAGATACAACCCATATGCTTCTAAGCCCATGACTGGAACATACCAATCTAAGAGCCAACCGCCATATTGTAATAAGTGTGGTTCTTGAGTCCAAAGCCGAATCAAGCGCGTCTTCATATGTTGCCTCCTCTCCCGCAGCGCTTTTTATGCTTGCTTCTATTCCGCTTTCGTCATTCCCATGCGCATCATTTTACCGATGTGAACATACACGGAAGAGATCATTCCCATACCAAAGGTCAAGGGGCAATCCACCAGAACCAAAGCGCTCTTCGGTCGTCCGCTGCTGCCACCGCGTGGTCAGTCGACGTTTTATCGTCTAACGTACCATAAGTGACGTGCACGCGCTCACTTTGTATGCGAACTGCCTCTGGTCGAAACAATGGCATCAACACACCATCTTCGCCGATCAACTGAAATGCTTTTGTCAGCGCTTCTTCATCGACGCGATCAGGGCTGCTCTGATAGGCAGCATGTAAGGCCTGATCGACTTCTGGTCGATCATAATGCATCACATTTAAACCGAGTCGATCAACATCGTGCTGATGACCTAAATATCGCCACCATTCACCAATCGTCTGACCGCGCGCTAGAGGCCAAATAAACATATCATAAGGACGCCCAGAAAAGATGGCCGCATAGTATGCATCATGCCTCATACCATGGATATCGATTCGAAGATGTTCACGTCCCAATGCATCAGCAAGATATTTTGCCAAATAGGCACCAATCGGATCATCGCTGTCATAGTAAAGTGACAAGGTTTGATCAGGTGGAGAGGTCGGAGCTGTATCGGATAAGGAAGCAAGCCCTTTTTTGTAGGCATTGTCTAAAGAAACGTCTATAGGCATCCCCAAAAAGTCTGGTGCGATTGTTCCCATGGGCATAGCCATCGACGTATCGTCTGTCGCGTGAGAAGCAAAAATGTGTTTGGCAATCAACGCACGCCACGGACGTTCGACCGTACGCATATTAAACGCTAGATAATACGTATACGGTAACGCTTGATGCTCGAGATGATAATGTGATGGTCCATCATCTTTGTTTAGAGGATGGAAATCTTGAAGGTCACGCTTTAACGCATCAATCTGCTCTTGTGATAGACCTGGAGGCATAAGAAACGAAACGGGCGAAGACATCTTTGAGAAGTGTGCTGCAAGGGATTCAGCAACGTGTGCATATGTTTGATTTAAAAACGTTTGAGGATCGAGCGATGTGACCGTGATATGATCAAGGAAAGCGGCTTTTTCCACACCACTTTCTTCTGGTAAACGACGAATGAAAGATACGGTCCCGGAAGCAGGTTGACCCTCTAAACGATACGGACCAAGACCAGATAATTGACCATCGGATGCCAAAGCGTATACATCATCCGGTTCACGTCCAGCAATCTCATCCGCCTTTAAAAGCGGTGCAGTAAGCGCACGAAAGGTGAGTGCTGTTGGTTGATCCAATGTGATATGGATACGTCCTGTCTCATCCATCGTCATACCACTCAGTGTCTTCATCTTTCCACTTCGATAAGCCGATGTCCCTGAAATGTTAGAAAGGTGATCTTTCCACGCTCCATAGTAAAATGGATGTAGATAGAATTGTAATGTCTCACGGACATCCGCCCATGTCACCGGTGAACCATCAGGCCAGCGCACATCGGTAGGCAAATGAAACGATACGACCACCGTGCCATCATCACCATGATCGATGGATACTTGCTGCGCTAGATCATTGGTCCATTGACCCGAGGCATCATAACGAAACAATCCTCGATAAACGAGTCCTTCATAAGCATTTAAGGTCAGCGCATGGCGGCGCATGAGGAGTGGATCCCAGACATCGGGCTCTAAAGTATACAGCATCAGATCGCCACCAAATATAGGCGTTTGTTGATGCGATGTATCGTTTGAGGCAGACGGTTCTGAACTTTTTTCTTCGCGATGACGATCGTCTTGTTGCATCCATTGGCAGCCACTCAACATACCGCTTATAAACACGATATATATCAACACGACAAACGATAACCGCCACACAGGATGGCGTCTTAATGTGTCTAGCATATATTACATCCCTTCTATGTTCGACGATGGCTTATCAGAAGGATGACTTTGTCGTTGAAGAAGACGTTCCAACTCTTCCATAAAACCGTGTATGTCACTAAATTGACGATAAACACTCGCAAAACGGACATAGGCCACTTCGTCGACCCCTAAGAGGTGTTTTAAGACCGCTTCACCGATCTCCGTACTCGGCATTTCAGAAAGACCAGCACCCCTGGCGTCTCGTTCAATCGAATCAGCAATCGCCTGCATCGTCTCTAGCGTTACCGGACGTTTGACACAAGCACGCATCAGTCCCCGAATAATCTTTTCTTTATCAAACGGTTCACGGGATCCATCTTGTTTGATGACCACGAGCGGAAGAGCTTCAATCGTCTCAAACGTCGTAAAACGTCGACCACAGTTCGTACATTCGCGTCGACGTCGAATGGAACGTCCTTCGAGGGTTGAACGCGTATCAAGAACACGTGTATCTTCATAACCGCAAAACGGACAGCGCATACGTTTCACCTGTTCACGTTGTTTTTCTTAGTATATCATACTCTGGGCAAGACTTGTCGAAGAAAATCAAAAACCGATCAACCCCAAGGGTCGTCGGTCTCATGCCTTCTTTATATGATGCGTCCTTATCCAAACCTTCCTGTAATATAATCTTCTGTTTCTTTGCGTTGTGGCGTTTGAAATAGCACAGGTGTTGGAGCGACTTCCATTAAATAACCGTTTAGAAAAAACGCTGTGCGATCCGAAATGCGCGCC
>JAVERJ010000120.1:0-6556 GCA_034007185.1 Candidatus Carbonibacillus sp.
ACGCCCGATGCGGTCACCGTAATGACCAAAGATCGCTGCTCCTACCGGTCGGGCAACAAAGCCAAGGGCAAATGTCGTAAACGACTGCATCAGCGCAATATAAGGATCGCCCTTAGGAAAGAAAAGTTGGGGGAAAATGAGCGCAGCCATGGTACCATAAAGGAAAAAATCATACCATTCGATTGTCGTGCCGATGACACTTGAAATAGCCGCACGTCTTTTTTGTAAAGCCAGTTCTTGTTCATTTAAATGAAGCTCCGGTGCCGACATGATCAATCTCCTCTTTCATCGCGTTTTACTGAACATGTTTCCTCATCCTGTCTTTTGATCATGGACCCATACGCACTATCGCCCGTCCAGAGATTTTTCTTTGACGTAAAGCTTCATATGCTTCATTAACACCATCTAAATCAAAAACGCGCGTCACCACCTCCTCCAGTTGAATTGCCCCTTGCTGTGTTAAATCAAGCATGCGAGGTAAGTCTTGTCGGACACGTGCGCCGTACGAACCGATCAATGTAAGACTTCCTCGGACAAGTTGGGTTATAGGAACTTCGGCCGTTGCCCGTCCCGGTGCAAGCCCAATGGCCACCAAACGCCCCCCTTGCCGCAATGTTTGAAGGGCTGTTTGCACGGTCGATGGTCTTCCTAACGCTTCAAAGGCAATATCCACCCCCTTTCCATTTGTCAGTGCCAGCACTTCTTGACGAACATCGCGATCAGGGGTATTTAAAATCACATCTGTTGCACCAAGTTTTAAGGCCAGTTCGAGTTTTTCTGGTTCAACATCGATGGCGATGATTTGACGTGCACCGTATGTTTTGACCCAGCTGACGACATTTTGCCCAACGCCGCCCACAGCTACTACGGCTACCCGATCACCCGGACGCACCTGCCCTGCATGGGTGACGGCCCCATAAGACGTCATCACTGCACAGCCTAAAATGGCAGATGTTTCAAGGGGCAAGTTGGGTGGCAAGACGTAAGCAGCTGTTTCGGGAAGGACTGCATATTCTGCCAGACCGCCCATCGAATACATCGCCAATGGCGAACCATCAGACTTTGTCAAACGCGTTAACCCATCATAATACACGCCTTTTTGTCGATTATATTTAAAAAAGTTTTCGCAAAGATCGTCTCTTCCTGCTTGACACGCTGAACAGTATCCACATGGTAGAATGAAAGTACCAACCACCCTATCTCCTTCTTTAAGACGATGCACGCCTTCTCCGACCTTAACAACGATGCCGGATATTTCATGGCCTAATACAGCAGGCGTAGGAAAAGGAATTTCCCCTAGTAAAACATGTAAATCTGAATGACAGACACCGCATGCCGCAACTTTTACCAATACTTCCCCTACTTTAGGCTGAGGTATGGGTATGTCTACCACTTCCATCGGTTGACCTATTTCTTTAAATATGGCTGCACGCATCATCGATTGTCTTTGCATCCTATACGCTCCCCCTTTCTAAAACTTGAGATCGATTGTTGAAACCATTTCTTTTAGTTTTGAACGCTGAACTTTTCCCGTCGGTGTAAACGGTACAATGAAAGATGAGCCAGCGCCAATTCTAATCCTGGATCGCCCCATACTGCTACAACCATGCCTTTTTTTACTGAACGCGCTTGTAGTGCGCTGGATAGACGACTGGACAAATCTGCCAGTTCACTGTAAGTTATACGCCGTTCGTTAGGCTCTATTAAAGCAAGTCGATTGGGGTGCAGCAGCGCTTGACGTTCAACTGTATCCGCACATAGATTAAAATATTCTGGGTATTTCCACTGAAACAATCGTTGCAATTCTTGGTGTGAACCCTTAGGGAGACGATAATATCGACTAAGATCATCTTCCATCTTAACTCGTCTCCTTTCTAGATACTTTTAAAGATTATGACTATCTTATCCTATGCCCAAAAACGAGCATCTATGCTTTACCCAACGATAAAAGCATTATTGCTTCGCAGCCTTTTCTTTGCTTACTAACATATGAATGATAGCGGAAGATACGATTTCATCACCGCACATCACATGTTGGCGGAACGATATCAGTCCCGTTTCACCGCGATCTTTTAGCTCGATGACCTCGCCTTTTAAGTAAATGGTATCTCCAATTTTCACTGGTTTTATAAACCGTACGTGGTCAAGCCCGTAAAATGCAATAACATAATCGGGAGAAAGCTCATATAAACCGGTTGCCAGAGATAAAGTCAGCATACCATGCGCAATGCGTTCGCCAAATCGGGTGGTTTTGGCATATTGTGCATCGACATGTAGAGGAAAAAAATCGCCGGATACTCCAGCAAAATGTATGATGTCTGCTTCTGTTACTGTGCGTCCCTGCGTTTGAAATGTTTCTCCCACAACATACTGTTCGAACGGACGGTCCATTCTCATATGCTTTTTTCCTTTCTTTTATTTAGTTTTATGATTAATTAACTTATATAGTTAATAAAAAATATTAATCCATTATAATAATGATCAGTTTTTATGAATATCGGTTGTTCGGATCACACCGTCTTGCCATTGAGGCTCTCTTTTTTCCAAAAATGCCTGAATGCCTTGAATCGTTTCTGGGAGCTTACTGTTGCGTATAATAACTTCGGTTGCATATGAAAGCGCCCTCCAATCATCTAAGGGCCACTGTTCATAGAACGTTTTTTTTCCAAGGGCTACAACTTCTAAATGATGGCGTGCGACATGGTGTGCCAGTTCATATGTCATCTCATCAAGCTGCCCAACAGGGGCAACAGCATTTACAAGGCCCATGGCGAGTGCTTCTTCTGCGCTGAACAAACGTCCAGTGAAAAGCATTTCTACGGCTTTTTTTCGAAGCACATTTTTGCTCAAAAAAACGCTTGGCGTACTACAAAAGAGTCCCCAGTTGATACCTGTTGTTCCAAATTTTGAACCTTCTTCGGCGACGGCTAAATCCGCTGCCGCAACCAGTTCTAATCCCGCAGCAACAGCAACGCCTCTTACCTTGGCAATGACGATCTGCGGCATATCACGCAGTGTTTTTTTTAATGTATAGCTTTGTTCGAAAAGCTCATGGACACCTTGTATGTCGTAGTTTTGGATCTCTCCTAAGTGATGTCCAGCTGAAAAAACACGTTCATCTCCCTCAATAATAACGACCACCGTATCACGCGCCTCGGCAATCTTAAGAAGCTGTTTTGTCAAAACTTGCATTAACTCGAAAGTCAAAGTGTTATGCCTTTTAGGATCGGCCAATGTAACAACACTTAATGCGCCGTCCTTTCTATAACGAATAAGATCTGTCATGTCCAACACCTTCCTGAATTTTTTAAAATAAATCATATTGATTTTAAAGATATGGGTATAGTGATAACCTATGAAATACTCCCTTTTCTCCCTACTCGAGAAAACGCCCCATCATATAAAACTCTTCATTTGGTTGAATCGCAGCCATGTTGGCTAGCCGATTACTCATTGCAAAAAAAGCGACAATAGCTCCAATATCCCAAATATCTTCATCGTCTAACCCATAAGCATACAGCCGTTCAATATCTTCTTGATGAATTTCATGAGATTGTATCGCTACTTTGTATGCATAGTCTAAAATCGCTTTCTGTCGTTCTGTAATCTCTGCTCGGCGGTAATTTGTTGAAATTTGTTCTGAAATTTTTGGATTCTTACTACGTACACGTAAAATAGCTCCATGAGCAACAACACAATATAAGCAGTGATTGAAAGCAGAAGTAGCTACAACGATCATTTCTCGTTCAACTTTTGAAAGACAACTTTTCTTCTCCATCAAAGCATCATGATATGCGAAAAAAGCTCGGAATTCTTCTGGACGTCTGGCTAAGGCCAAAAAAACATTTGGTATAAATCCCGTTCTCTCTTGTACAGCTATGATTCGTTCGCGTACATCATCCGGTAATGTTTCGAGTGAATCATGCGATAAATGAGAAAAACGGCTAATGTTTTCGGACTGTATTCTTTTTACATCGTCTTTGTTATCCTCTTGCATCTCGCATCACACCTTTCTTTCATTTTTTATATTAGCCATGGATTTTCTTTTCTTGTCCTCGCCAAGCTTCCTCGCGTAAAACGTATTTTTGAATCTTTCCAGTGCTTGTTTTTGGTAGAGGACCAAAGACAATATCTTTTGGACATTTAAAATGTGCAAGTCGTTCCCGACAAAACTGTACCAATTCTGATGATGTTACTTCAGCTCCCGGTTTAAGCGTCACATAAGCGCGAGGGACTTCTCCCCAACGTTCATCCGGAACACCAATCACCGCTACCTCTAAAACGGCAGGATGTTCTAAAAGTATTTTTTCAACCTCGATAGAACTAATATTTTCTCCACCCGAAATGATAATGTCCTTTTTTCGATCCATCAGTTCAATATAACCGTCTTCATGCCAAACACCATAATCCCCAGTGTGAAACCATCCACCACGAAATGCAACCTCTGTCTCCTCTTCGTTTTTATAGTAGCCGAGCATTACACCATTGCCACGCATCACGACTTCACCCATTGTTTTTCCATCCTGTGGCACAGGATTCATTTCTGTATCGACAACCATAACTTCACCCAAGCCTACATATGGAACTCCTTGTCGAGCCTTTAAACGTGCACGTTCATCTAATGGTAAATCATCCCAATGTTTTCTCCATACATTAACAGTAAATGGTCCGTATACCTCAGTTAAACCATAGACATGCGTCACCAATGCTCCAATTTTCTCGAGTTCTCTTAAAAGTGCTGGGGAGGGCGGGGCTGCTGCTGTAATAACGTGTACCGTTCGTGGTAAAACCGCTTTTTGTTCTTGAAGATATTGTACCAACATCGTTAAAACAGTTGGTGCTGCACTTAAATGGGTAACCCCTTCTGTCTCAATATACTTTATTATCTCTGCAGGATCGACTTTAGGCAGCAGTACATGCTTTCCTCCAACGGCCGTCACCGCCCAAGGGAAACACCATCCCGCAGCATGAAACATGGGTAATGTCCATAAATAAACATCTTCTGAACGCATACCAGTTTCAATAATTTCAGACAAGGCATTTAAGTAGGCTCCGCGATGATGTAACATAACGCCCTTTGGACGTCCTGTTGTGCCACTGGTATAATGAATACTAATGGGCTCCCATTCATCAGAGACAGCTAAAGGATGCGGCGATATTGATGCTTGAGAAATAAGCATCTCGTAATCTTGCACGTTTTGGTTTTTATTTTTATGATCTTTATCATAGTGTTTATCAATCTGCGTAATTACATCTAATAAACTTTCTCTTCCCTGAAGCATATCTACATGTTCTAACCACAGCGATCCATCTATGATTAAGACTTTTGTCTCTGCATGATCCAGTATATAAGCAATCTCATGACTATTTAAACGAATATTAATCGGTACTAAAATCCAACCACCCAACGGGACAGCTAAATGAGCTTCAAGCGCCATAAGTGTATTTGGAGCGAGTAAACCTACGCGATCGCCTTTATTTAATCCTAAGTTCTTAAGAGCATTGGCCAAACGATGAACCCGCTCCCATAGTTCTGCATATGTGAGACGTTTTTCGCCGTATACAACAGCCTCCACATCTCGATAAGCAACTCGAGAACGCTCTAAAAACATAGCTGGTGTAAGCGGATGGCGATAGACAGATTGCCAATCTTTCTTGTCTCTTTGGATGTTTTCGATATCATGTGATTTTAAAGTCATATATATCATGCTCCTTAACTTTATTCTTAGATTGTTTATATGCCAAGCCCATGAAAACTATGATATTATTATGTTGATCATTGTTAACGTTGGTACCATCACTGCCCTTCTATTGAAGAACTTGATGTTTCGGGTATCTGACCAAGTGGGGTGTTTACCATTTGATGTACTTCAAGGTGAGAGACACTTTTTAAAAAAGCAGAACCAATCAAAGAAAGCACACCCACTAAAGCGATATATAAACTAATCGCATACGTCGAGCCAAAAGTCTTATATAAATAAACAGCAATCATTGGAGAGAAACCGCCTGCAGTCGCACCAGCGACTTGATAAATAAGCGAAGAACCTGTATATCGTAGCGCAGGGGGAAA
The DNA here is from genome assembly GCA_034007185.1 of Candidatus Carbonibacillus sp. GTDB lineage: Bacteria > Bacillota > Bacilli > Thermicanales > DSM-22653 > Carbonibacillus. Next base: position 6,071 of record JAVERJ010000120.1, read on the forward strand.
ACTTTCCGTATTAAAAGCAGCAATAGGTCCGTAAAAAATACCAAAAATGATCAATGAAATCGTTGCTGCAAGAATAATAAATACAGGGACTTGTGTATTAATCAATGAAAAATAAGGAAAAGCAAAGACGATCGTCAAAAAATAACCAAATAAAATTATAGCCCGCCGTTTAATACGGTCCGATAAAAAACCTGAAAGCGGAATGGTGATACCTAAGAATAATGCACCGATTAATGTAGCATTAACAAACAAGTTCTTAGGCATTTGTAGCACTGAGGCTCCATAACTTACAAAATAAGTATTGAAAATATAAAATGTAGCAAATACTTGTAAGTTCGCCAAGAGTCCAAACAATAAAGACAACGGATATGATTTAAAGGTTTCTATAAGAGGTGTTCGAGCCGTTCGCTTTGCAGATAGTACTTCCTGAAAAACAGGTGTTTCCATAACAGAAATTCGCATATACACACCAATTACCAATAAGAT
>JAVERJ010000121.1:0-6484 GCA_034007185.1 Candidatus Carbonibacillus sp.
GACAGGTTTATTGACCTTTTCCCTGATACGTATGATGAGTCCGCATGCCGAAGATTATTTAGATGCGCGCTATCAACCCGGACGAGAGATAACATTTACATCGATGCGCCTAACAGATGCATCATTCCTAACAGATGCATCATTCCTAACAGATGCATCATTTTAGATCCACCCTGATGCTCCTATCTTATGTGCTGTTTCATGAACTTTTCATTCATCTATGATATAATGTTGCCAGTGTTTACCTTAAGACTTTATGGATGCATCATTCCCACGGATGAGGCCATGGATAATGATGACAGCAATGAAGTCGAAATATATCGGTAAGCAAATAAGAACATCGGGGCGGTACAATGGCAGCAAAGAAAAAAAAATCTCGAAAAAAAATCGATGCAACGATACGGAAAGAGCTTTTAGCGCTTTTGGCAATCGCTTTATCCATACTCGCTTTAAGTGAGACGTGGGGCATTGTGGGGCGAAGCTTAAAGCTTTTTTTGCGTTTTTTCTTTGGTAATTGGTCGTTTGTTGTTCCACCCGTTATCATTTTTTTAAGTTTGACCCTTTTGTTACGACGTCGTCTTCCGACGCTCAGTACATCTCGCCGTAGCGGATGGCTACTTTTATATGCGATGTTGTTGCTTTTTGCGCATATGGAACTTTTTACCCGTTTGACCGAAGAAGGTCTTTTGACGCAATCGATTATGCAAGAAACATGGTCGCGTTTTTTATTAGAGGCGCGCGGAGGTACCCCTTTGGCCATCGGTGGGGGCATGATTGGCGCAGTTCTTTTTACGATGTTTTACTTTTTGTTTGGTTATTATGGCTCGTTATTGGTTGGTCTCATCCTCACACTTATCAGTGTCATGCTGATTACAGGCATCAGCCTACATCGCGTTTTTTTATCGCTTAGAAAAAAATTAAGAAGCATGCGTCGAGCGTTGCGACGTTTTCAAAAACGTATGGGTCAAACGACGCGTGCGCTTGCGGATCGCTTTTGGCAAGGACGCAATGGGCGTTTAAAAAAAGCGGCTAAAGGATCTCAGTCTTCCGCTACGCTTTCCCCCTCTAAAGGAGCGGCGCTCAGTGTCCCAAGGCAAATGAATGATCATCCCATCGATACGTCTTGGCCTGAGAACACTGAACAAGAGGCGTTGCCGATCATTGTTGATTTTGCTGATCGTGCAGCAACGGCTCCGTTAGAGCAAGCACCTTCGGGAAAGGCGCTATCGGACCGTGAAGAACAAACGATGCCTGCATGGTTGCATGAACATGCATCGGCAACCAGCCCATCAAATGCAAGCGATCAGACCGGCCCCTTTCTTCCAACATCTTCTCAAGAAGCTTCTTCTCATCCGTCTTCACAAAGCACGCGTACCGATGTGGATGCGCCTGCGCCTCCAACGGATCATCCTTCAACCATCGAGGCAGATCCACGTTTCAAAGAGGAACAACACCAAGACATTGAAAAGCCGTACACACTCCCGCCACTCGTTTTGCTGGATCGTCCCAAACGACCTGTAGCAAAAGAAAATAAACGGATCATGCAAAATGCTCAAAAATTGGAACAGACGCTAGCATCCTTTGGCGTGCAGGCCAAGGTTTTGCACATTCATCGTGGACCGACCGTGACACGATATGAAATTCAACCCGATATCGGTGTGAAAGTCAGTCGCATTGTTTCCTTGACGGATGATATTGCGCTGGCGCTTGCAGCTCGAGATATTCGTATGGAAGCGCCTATTCCAGGAAAATCTGCGATCGGTATCGAAGTGCCGAATGACGATATTGCTGTGGTGACGATTCGTGAAGTGTTGGAATCACCTGAGTTTCAACAGTCCACGTCCAAGTTAACCCTTGCTTTAGGGCGTGATATATCTGGAGAACCGGTGATTGGGGATCTGACGAAGATGCCCCATGTGCTTGTGGCTGGAGCGACGGGTAGCGGGAAAAGTGTGAGCATCAATACGATGATTGCTTCGATTTTGTATAAAGCGCGACCGGATGAGGTCAAGTTTGTTATGATCGATCCTAAAATGGTTGAACTATCCATTTACAACGATCTCCCGCATATGCTTGCCCCGGTCGTTACAGATTCGCGCAAAGCGCCAGTTGTCTTGAAAAAAATGGTCATGGAGATGGAGACGCGCTATGAAGCATTTGCCAAAGTGGGCGCTAAGGATTTGGAGCGTTTTAATGAGATCGTGGTAGCACATGGCGGACGACCCTTACCCTTGATCGTTGTCATCGTGGACGAGCTCGCTGATTTGATGATGGTGGCCGGTCATGAGGTTGAAGAATCGATTGCACGTCTTTCACAAAAGGCACGGGCAGCAGGCATCCACCTCATCATTGCCACGCAACGGCCTTCCGTTGACGTCATCACAGGGGTCATTAAAGCCAATATCCCATCCCGCATTGCTTTTGGCGTTTCTTCACAGGTCGATTCGCGTACCATTTTGGACATGGCTGGTGCTGAAAAATTGCTCGGTCGCGGTGATATGCTCTATATGCCAGTCGGCGCGGCGAAGGCGATTCGTGTGCAAGGGTGTTTTGTAAGCGAAAGGGAAATTCATGCTTTGGTCGATTTTATTCGCAAGCAAAAAGAACCTGTATACGATCCAGAGCTTCTCAATGAACGTGATGAGATGACCAATGAGACTGCGGATGATCCGTTGTTTCACAGGGCTGTTGAGATCGTGCTCGATCAAGGGATGGCTTCGGCCTCGCTTTTGCAAAGACGCTTATCCATCGGTTACGCTCGTGCGGCACGATTGATTGATATCATGGAAGCACAAGGCATTGTGGGACCGTATGAAGGGAGTAAACCGCGCAAAGTATTGATCGATGCAACGACCTATCATCGCGAGGGTCAAGATGAAGGGAACGCTTCCAATGCTTGATGTATTATGATATAATTTACCTGCTGCCAGAAGACATCATTCGACATCCTTTGCCACGAGGCTGTGACAGGCGAAAGCATGTTGCAAAGCGCGGCAGGCGTGGTGTAAAGATGGTGTCAGGAGTCAGATCAGGTTGCGATCGGACACAGAAAAGACGATAGGTTGGCACACGACCTGACGTCATGTATGAACGATGCGAAAGGGGTCGTATAGGGTATGAAACGGTTCAAGAAAGCAATGATGTTTACAGCTGTTCTTGCCATGGTTGCGTTTACGCTTGCAGCATGTGGTGGCGGCGGTTCTACAGGTTCTTCGACTGGTGGAGCGTTTAAGGTCGGGATGGTCACCGATATCGGTGGTATCAACGATAACTCTTTTAACCAGGGCGCTTGGGAAGGTTTGCAAAAGTTCAGCAAAGACACAGGCGCTGAAGTGAAATACTTAGAGAGCAAATCGGATGCGGATTACGTTCCCAATTTAAATCAATTCGTGCAAAATGGTTACCAGCTCATTTGGGGTATCGGCTATATGATGGGCGATGCGGTGAAAGATGTAGCGACCAGCAATCCCAATACCCATTTTGGCATTATCGATGCTGAGGTTGATGCCCCGAATGTAGAATCGGTCTTGTTTGCCGAAAATGAAGGAGCATTTTTGGTCGGTGTGATTGCAGGGAAAATGACCAAAACAGGAAAAGTCGGTTTTGTAGGTGGTGCTGAAATACCGGTGATTAAACGATTTGAAGCCGGTTTTGTCGCAGGTGTCAAAGCTGCCAATCCGAATGCGCAAGTGCTGATTAACTATACAGGGTCATTCAATAAACCCGATGAAGGAAAAGCAGCGGCTGCTTCCTTGTACGATCAAGGTGCTGACATCGTTTTCCATGCTGCAGGTCAGACGGGGGATGGTGTCTTTAGTGAAGCAAAAGAACGCAAGAAGCAAGGTCAAGATGTGTGGGTGATCGGGGTTGACCGCGATCAACGCGATCTCGGTCCAGAAGTTACGCTTACATCGATGTTAAAGCGTGTAGACATCGCTGTCGATACCATTTCAACCCAGGTCAAAGATGGAAAATTTGAGGCTGGGGTTAAAGTGCTCACGCTCGCTGACGGTGGAGTTGATCTTCCAAAAGATAATCCTTATGTTCCGGAAGATGTTTTAAAAGAAGTAGAGCAGTACAAGGAAAAAATTAAATCTGGAGAGATTCAAGTGCCGACCGAATGATGGACCTCGGTCTATGATCGATCCATCGATGAAACGATGTAACGCCCTGGAGAGGCGCGCCGATGGGCGCGCCTTTTTTTACATATCGAAATGGCAGGAGGATGTTGATGATGCTCCATGCGATGAAGACCGATGCGCCTTTCTCTTCCACAAGTGAGCGTAACATCGAACCGATCGTGCGTATGGTTGAGATCACCAAACGTTTTGGCGATTTTGTGGCCAATGATCGTATTTCGCTGGACTTGTATCGAGGGGAGATTCATGCGCTTCTCGGTGAAAATGGCGCTGGTAAAACGACGCTGATGAATGTTCTGTTTGGTTATTATCAGCCTGACGGTGGTAAAATTTTTATTCATGGTCGTGAAGTGACGATCAAAGGACCGGATATGGCGCATGCCTTGGGAATCGGTATGGTGCATCAGCACTTTAAATTGGTGGATCGTTTTACGGTGACGGAAAATATCATTTTAGGCGCAGAACCACGGGCTGGTCTCACAATTGATCGTACCCGTGCGCGCCAGATGGTCCAAAAACTTTCAGAACAGTACGGGCTCACGGTCAATCCGGACCTTCGGATTGAAGAGATTACAGTTGGTGCTGGTCAACGGGTAGAGATTTTAAAAATGCTGTATCGTGGTGCAGATGTCCTCATTTTGGATGAGCCGACAGCGGTTCTTACACCGCAGGAAGTCCAAGAACTCTTACAGATTTTACGCTCGCTGGCCGCTCAAGGTAAAGCGATTTTACTGATCACACATAAATTGAAAGAGATTTTGGCTGTTGCCGATCGGGTCACCATTATTCGCCGTGGGCGTCACGTGGATACATTACCAGTTGCTGGGACGGATGCAGCGACGTTAGCCGAAAAAATGGTCGGGCGACGGGTGATGTTCGATCTGGAAAAGGCGCCCTTTAAGCCTGGGAAACGCGTCTTAGAAGTGCGCAATATTCAAGAAGCACGGGATGGTTCCGACGCGTTAAAAGGTGTCAGTTTTTACATTCGTGCTGGGGAGATTTATGGTATTGCTGGGGTCGATGGGAACGGTCAAAGTGCGCTTATTGAAGCACTTACTGGTTTAAGACGCATCGTCGGTGGCGAGGTGCTCTTAGAGGGTCGCCCGATCCATAATGCGACGCCACGTGCCGTCTTTGAGGCAGGGGTCGGCCATATTCCCGAGGATCGCCACAAACGCGGTCTCATTCTCGATTTTCCACTTTATGAAAATTTGGTTCTCAATACGTATTATCAGCCACCTTATACGGTCCACGGCTTAATTCAACCGCTCGCCATGCAAAAGCAGGCGGAACGATTGATGCAAGCTTTTGATGTGCGCGCCAGTAACATGAACGTTCCGGCGCGTGCCCTCTCTGGTGGCAATCAACAAAAGGCGATCATCGCTCGTGAACTTTCACGCCATCCCAAACTTTTGATTGCTGCCCAACCGACGCGCGGGTTAGATGTCGGTGCGATTGAAGCGGTCCATCGAGAAATTTTGAAGTTTCGTGATGCCGGTGGCGCCGTCTTGCTCGTTTCTTTTGAACTCGATGAGATCGTTTCCCTTTCTGATCGGATCGGTGTCATGTATGAAGGCCGTCTTGTCGGCGAGGTGCTACCGAAAGAGACGAATGAAGAAAAACTCGGTTTGATGATGGCTGGACAGACCGTTGAACGTGGTAAGGAGGCATAACATGAATGTGTGGTCGCGCTTTTTACGCTCATTCCTAAGTCCCGGACGATGGGTGCCCGTGGTATCCATTGTGCTTGGGTTTCTGGTCGGTGCCATCATGATGGCGCTCGGTGGTTACAATCCACTGATCGCTTATACGGCGCTTTTTCAAAAAGCCTTTGGGAGTCCTTATAATCTAGGCGAGATGTTTCGAGAAATGACACCGCTCCTTTTAACGGGTCTTTCTGTAGCCTTTGCCTTTCGCGCCGGCCTTTTAAACATTGGAACCGCTGGACAAATGGTGATGGGCTCACTGGGGGCGGCATTGGTTGGTGTGCTCGTACCGCTTCCGCCTGTCATTCATGCCATCAGCGCACTTCTGGTCGGTGTTTTGTTTGGGGCGCTCTGGGGTGCCATCGTCGGTTATTTAAAGGCTTATCGCGGCGTGAACGAAGTGATCGCGGCGATTATGCTCAATTGGGTTGCTTTGTATCTTGTCAATTATGTGATCAGGATGACGATTTTGGATCCACAGCAAAAACAACGTTCGCTATACGTTTTCCCATCGGCACGCCTAAATGCTGATTTTTTATCCATACTCTTTCAAAATGCACGTCTGAGTTATGGTTTTTTACTGGCTCTTTTCATGGTCTATGTTTTTTGGTATTTACTGTATCGTACGCGTCTTGGGTT
>JAVERJ010000122.1:0-6404 GCA_034007185.1 Candidatus Carbonibacillus sp.
TCTCTCGCGCACGACGGTGGTTCTTTTGCTTGTCCTTTTTCCAATTACGATAGGAAGCATGGTTTTGGCCCAGCCGATCACGAGTGTTCTATTTGAACGCGGCGTATTTGATGCACGAGCCACGGAACTGACAGCCGGTGCGTACTTCTTTTTTTCGCTTGGCCTCATCGGACTTGGGACACGGGAACTGTGGACAAAAGCTTTTTATTCCTTACAAGATACAAAAACACCGATGACAAATGGAATGTTGGCCATCGGTTTAAACATTGTATTAAATTTTATTTTGGTGGGGCCTATGCAACACCTCGGATTGGCGTTGGCCACGTCGATCAGTTTTATCGTGGCCAGTTTTTTGCAATATCGCTCTTTAACACGACAGATTGGAACGCTTTGGTCAAAGACCATGACCGTATCAACGCTAAAAATGATGTTTGCCAGCGCGGTTATGGGCTTCGTGGTGTTTGTTTTATCTCGATATATGGCCTGGCATGAAGGAATGTTTTTACGTCGTGTCATGATGTTGTCTATGATGATCATGGCAGGCGCTTTGACGTACGTGTTGATGCTGTTGGTGATCCGGGAAAGCGTCATGTTCGATATCATGAGCCGGGGATGGAAGAAAGTAAAAAGCATAGCCCTAAGGCGCCTGAGAGCGCGTTAAAAAGACGATCGATGTTCCTGGATGATGCGCTGGTATGTGAAAAAACTATCTTTAGGCATGCGTTTTTGCGTTGGGTAATCGACATAAACAAGTCCAAATCGTTTGCTATAACCATATGCCCATTCAAAGTTGTCGAGCAGCGACCAGTAGAAATAGCCTTGGACATGGACACCTTTTTGGTAAGCTTCTTGAACGGCTTGTAAATGGCGCACAAGATAGTCGCTGCGTTGGGGGTCATGCACGCGATCTGTTGCATCTTCCGTATCATGATAAGCAGCGCCGTTTTCTGTGATCAAAATGGGAAGCGATGGGTACCGTCGGTGTAAGTCAAGGAGAAGATCGCGTAGTCCGTCTGGATAAACTTCCCACCCCATGGCTGTAAGCGGTGTGCCGGAGGGCGGCGCGGCAAAGTCGATGCCGGCCCAAGGGCTTTCAGCGTTATAGCGAATACGCGCTGGAAAATAGTAGTTGACGCCGAGAAAATCAGGCGGTGTGTGCATTTTTTTGAGATCTTCAGCAGGGAAGTGGGCGTCTGGGAGGAGTTGTTCTAAAAGAGGCATGATCTCTTGCGGATACGTCCCGTGGATATGAGGTTCTATAAACCAACCGTTTTGTAATCGTTCATATAAATAGGCGAGGGTCTGGTCATGTTCACTGGCAGGATCATGCGGGAGTCCTTTGGTGAGAATATTGGTGATGCCGATTTTAGCGGTCCGTTCATTTCTCACTGCGCGAATGGCTTCTCGACCAAGCGCGTGGGCGAGGTTGAGATGATGGGATACGAGAAGCGCTGTGTGTGGGTCGCGGATGCCGGGAGCGTGTTCTCCGGTTAAGTGTCCTAAAAAGGTTACAACCCACGGTTCATTGAGGGTGATCCAATAAGGTATGAGATCACCGAGACGTTGGGCGATCGTATGCGCATACTCAGAAAACCAGTGCGCTGTATCCCGATTGGCCCAGCCTCCATGATCTTGAAGTGCTTGTGGAAGGTCCCAATGATAGAGTGTGACAACGGGTATGATGTCGGCTTCGTGTAAGGCGTCTAGTAAGCGTTTATAAAAGTCTAAGCCTTTTGCATTGATCTTCCCATGACCTTCCGGGAAAATGCGCGGCCAACTGATCGAAAAGCGATAAGCTGTAAGGCCTAAGTTGACCATCAGTTGGATATCGTGTTCATACAGATGATAATGATCACAAGCCACATCGCCCGTATGGCCTTCATAGACGTTACCGGGTGTATGTGAAAACGTGTCCCAGATAGACGGTCCGCGCCCGTCTTCACGTGCCGCGCCTTCGATCTGGTAAGCCGCGGTGGCTGCACCCCAGAGAAAGGTCTTAGGAAAGGTAAACATTTGGACGCCTCCCTTATGGTTAACTCTATGGGTCGATCGTACAGGTATGCGACCTACTTTCTATGATCATATGATAGATATATGATAGATGTCATGTGTTCGATGTTATGTCCACGTTTTGCTTACACCCAGTATTTCAAGCAGGCGCGGATAGACATCGTCACGCATGTACGGTGAAAAATCATCCCGATCTTTGACATAAAAGGGAATTTCCGAATAGATGAGCGGTCCATTGGTATCGCTTTGAAAGGATATGGGGAGAAAACTTTCTACTTCTGCACGATAGATGGACTTGATGATGGTGTTTTCCCCTTCACCGATGATGTATTGTCCTATGAGATGAATGGCTGATAGAGAAGCGCCAGTCTCTTCAAATACTTCGCGAACCGCAGCTGCAAGCGGTGTTTCTCCAGGTTCCATCTTGCCGCCAGGCAATTCGATGCCCCGCACTTTATGTCGTGTAAAAACGAGTTTACCTTGCCAGAAGGGAACGATCAAAACGTGGGCAGGGGGAAAATAACATTGCGGTTGAAACGTTAGACGTATCGCTTCACCATTGACTGCTGTATAGACTTCATACACACAGTCCGGATGCATTTGCGCAGAATGAACCATGATCATGCTCCCTTCAAGCATTATACTTACTATATACGAACGGATTGTCATTCGCCGTTCATGTGGTGGTAGGCGTGAGTTGACGTTTGTTTGATGGTTAAGGTTTTTTACTAAGTGTTTGTTCTTCGACGCGTTCCATCGCTTCTAGATAAAAAACAGCTCTTTTGGCGGCACGCATGCCATCCCCAATAGCGCTCGCAATGCTTCGAAATGGTGTATCTGTGGTACAATCCCCTGCTAGGAAAAAGCCGCCTTGCCCGACCCGTTCTTTGGTTCCGGAAGGAAGAACGGGTGACATGCCGATGCGTGAGAGGACATAGTCAACGGTCAGAGAACTCACACCTGCTTTTTCATGCAGAAGGGTGAGTCTTTTACCATTTGGCGTCGAGATGATCTCACGCACTTGCGTTCGCGTATGAACGGTGATGTTAGATGTTCCACTAAGCTTTTCAACGAGTCGTCGGCGGGCGCGGAGTTCATCACTGCGTACAATCAGATGAACCGAATGGGCATAAGGTCCAACATTCACCGCCCCCTCCACTGCACGATCGCCTCCGCCAATAATAGCCACACGTTTTCCTGAAAAGATAGGCGCATCTTTGGCCGTCGACAGATGTTGATCCTGTTCGACGGTCTCAAAACCGGGTATATTCAAACGTCTTGGTTTTGCGCCAGTTGCGATGATGACGGCTCGAGTGGTTAGTCTAGAGCGGTCCATTCCAGATACAGAAATTGTATAGATGGCATCATCGTCTGTGATGTTTTCGACGCGTACGCCGGTACGAACATCGATGGCAAACTGGGCCAAATGTCGAGTCATCTGTTCGGTTAATATTTCACCATTATCAAAAATTTGTCCGACATAATCAACAATCGGACTTTTAATGTGACGCACTTGTCCTCCAAGATGTTCTTCTTGTTCCAAAAGCAGCGGTTTGAAACCGAGACGGGAAGCCCATATGGCGGCACTGATACCAGCTGGCCCCCCACCGATAATTGTGAGGGGGACGGGTTTACGATCGGTCACGTTCATGCCTCCCAGATCATTCAATATCCATATTCAATCGGCATATGATGCGTGAAACGTTTTTTAGACGTCGGAAGAATAGATGGGCAACGGTTTTTCTGGCGTTCTAACACATGCCCTCTGTTACATAAGATATCGTAACATATTGTGTGACATCGTATCGATGTTCACGTTGGAGGATGAAAAACATGGTCACTGATGTTGCCTTACAGTGGGTCCCTGTCATTATGGCTCTGGTTACACTGACCAAACGTTTCTTACCTACACAATGGGCACCGCTGTATTCTATAGCATACGGATTGTTGATTAGCTTTTTACTTGCATGGAATGATCATTTTACCCAAACGCCGGGGAGCGTCATTTTAGAAGGTATTGTCATGGGATTGATTGCCAGCGGTTTTTATAGTATTCCTGGCGTTAAAAAGTACGAGGCCATCTTACCGCAAAAAAACAGTACGCCGCCATCTTCTAAGACATAACGTCTCAGGCATAACGTTTGATCGGCTCTCTTCTATCGTTAAAAACCCACAAATCTAAAAAGGTGATCAGTCCACAGTGTAGCTGAATCTATGCCAGTGATGTATAATCATTGTAACATCGACAGAAAGTAAAATGCAAAGAATATGATGTAAGGAGATACGATGAAACGTTTATATCGAATGGTCTGTGTCGATCTTGATGGAACAACGCTAACAACGGATAAACGCTTGACGTCAAGGACCAAAAACATTCTGGAACATCTCGATGCGCACGGGGTACCGGTCATCATCGCCACTGGACGCGCGATTTATTCTGTTCGAGAGCTTTTTTATGATGTCCGCCTAAGCCATCCCGTGGTTACGTTAAATGGGGCGGTCATTTTTGAAGGATTGAGCGGTTCAGTTTTGCATTATGAAAAAATTGATGAACAAGCACTTTTAAAGTTGCTCATGCTTGCAGAAAAAGACGCACGCATAGAAAACATGCTCCTTGAAGCGTTAAACGGGTATTATGTTCGACGCTATGATGAGGAAGTACAAAAAACGTTTACGGATTATCGAAAAATACCGCCGCGAACGCTGGATGTTCAATCGTTAAGCGATGAAGCAGTGACCAATTTGCTTTTACGTCCGCGTGATGAGGATAAGGCCTACGTTCACGCTCAATTGCAAGAAGCGTTGAGCGGTGAGATTTATTTTGCAAAGACGTCATGGACATGGATCGAGGGTATTCGCGCTGGCGTGCATAAGGCACAAGCGATGCGTACCGTTGCCCGACGACTCGGTATACCATTGGAAGCGGTGGTCGCTTTTGGTGATGAATGGAATGATGTCGAAATGCTACAAGAAGCAGGGTTAGGGATTGCTATGGAAAATGGCAGTGAACTTGCCAAAGCAGCAGCTGACCTCATTGCCCCATCGAATGATGAGGAGGGTGTCGCACGCATGTTAGAAGAGATATTTGCCGACGTGTTGGCAGTCACGGGTTATCAGCGGCCTTCACCTTTGCGTACTTTCATACCTTATCGACCGTCGGAAGAATACTAAAAAATGCATTTTTGATATGGTGATCGTTTGAAGTTCGGAAAAGAGGGGGTAAGTGATGTTTGAACGCTTTTCCAAGAATCCGCTGTTAACACCTCACGACATTGAACCGAGCGTACCGCATCATCGGGTGATTGGTGTTTTTAATCCGGCTGCTCATCGGATCAATGGTGTAACATACCTCGTACTACGTGTTGCTGAGCAGGCCATATCTCCCCCGGATCGCATTTCGATTCCGATATATGATGAAGCGCTTCGTGGCTATCGTTATATGGAGATTGTCAAGGATGATCAGCAGTATGATCTTAAAGATGCTCGTGTCGTGCGCAGCCAAAAGACGGGGCGGATACTCTATCTTACTTCCGTATCGTACCTCATCGTAGCGGAATCAACCGATGGCATACATTTTACGGTACGAAAGCGCCCGCTTATCGACGCTTCATTTCCTTATGCTACTTATGGTGTCGAAGACCCGCGACTGACAGCTCTTGAGGACAAGCTGTATCTGACGTATAGCGCAGTAAGTGCGGATGGCGTGATGGTCGGTTTGGCTCAGCTTAATGACACGTTAACAGAGGCTCAACCTTTAGGCATCATTTTGCCCCCAGAAAATAAAAATGCTGTTCTTTTTCCGGAGCGTATTCATAACGCTTATGCTTTACTGCACCGTCCTGTGCCGTTTGGATTGGGCGAGCCGAATGTCTACCTCGCCTTTTCACCAGATCTTGTGCATTGGGGGGAACACCGAGTCCTTTTTCGTGTGCGCTCAGGGATGTGGGACAGTGTGCGCATTGGTGTGGCTGTACCTCCGTTAAAAACAGAATACGGTTGGCTCGTTTTCTACCATGGTGCCGATGAGCAAGGCATTTATGCGTTAGGTGCCGTCTTGCTTGATTTAGAACGACCATGGCGTGTGTTAAAAAGGACGCGTGATCCTCTCATTGGACCCGAGGCACCTTACGAAAAACAAGGTTTCTACGGGGGCGTCGTCTTTCCGACGGGTGCGATTATGGAGGGTGCATCATTGATACTTTATTATGGTGCCGCTGACACAGTTGTTTCCGGAGGGAGACTATCGCTTAAGGATGTATGGAACAAGTTAGAGCCGATCGACTGATCTTGATGAGGTCTACTGACTTTCATTAAGAGTGTGTTAAGATTTTATTTTCAAGCAGGAAACTTAGAGAGGGTGATAGTATGACATATGGTGAAAACATCTAAGCGAA
>JAVERJ010000009.1:0-23500 GCA_034007185.1 Candidatus Carbonibacillus sp.
TGTAATACCAAACTCATGAACAAGATCAGAGATGGTATATTCTTTGTGTGTCGTCACTTTATTTCCGACCCTTCTATTTGCATGTGATGCAGCGAAACGTGTTTTAAATCTATATGGTTTTATCTATATGTTCATAATATTGATTATAATTATACCTTACCTTTACGTTTTTGACAATCTATTCGCGTAACGATCAGATCGTTGAATTCGCCGGCCTTGTTTATCAAAAAAATTGATTTGAACGATCAATCCGTTCGATGATGATCACGGATTGAGGCAATCAGTTTTTCTAACCAAGCGATTTCGGACTTGAGCAAGGTGACCCGATGATCCAAAAAAATATCAACGCCCGATGCATTATGCTTCATCGCCGTCGTATAATGTTCCAGATATTTATGCAGCATATGAAGACGTTCTTTGAGCAGTGCCATGCGCTCATCAGGATTGAGTGAGGCCATAAACAAATAAGGAATGTCAGCGCCGGAAAAAGGCTGTTCTGGACGGGCAAGCGATTTTTTTAATTGATCGATAAAAGCCTCGCGTCCTGATTCGGTTAACGTATAAACTTGGCGTGGAGGCCGTGAACCTTGGTCGATCAACTGCACCGACACATATCCTTTTTTCTCCAATCGCTGCAATAAGGCATAAGCTGTCGATTTTTTCATACCGGCCACGCGGTCAACATAACGTTCCACAAAATCATTGATGGCATAACCATGTAAAGACTGTTGTTCCAATAAGCCCATAATTAATAACACACGTACGTCCATCTGATTCGACCTCGATTTTGGTGCATATGATAGCAAATGATTAACAAAGATGAACCAAATAGATACCAACACTCAAACGAAGCGTTTCAAACAGTGCATCGCACGGTCACATCGTATAAACACGTACACATAGTATAAAACAGTTTGACTAAGCGGTCAAAGATAGTTTATACTACACGTATATTAGTCATATATGACTAATCAAATGTAAACAAGCAGGCGGTCACGACATCGCTTGTTGGGGAGGATAGGCCATGCAAAAACAGACAGCAGCACTCGTTATTTTTAGTCTCGGGGTGTTTATGGGAGCGCTTGATAACGGTATTATTTCTGCTGCTTTAACAACCATAACCTATGCCTTTAATATTTCACCAACCTGGAGTGCTTGGACCATTACCATTTATACGTTGGGATTGGCGATCAGCGTGCCGCTTGTCGGAAAGCTATCCGATCGTTTTGGACGAAAGAGATTTTTCATGCTAGAAGTGACACTTTTTGGATTGGGCTCGATGCTCGTTGCTATAAGTCCGACGCTCTCCCTTTTTTTGTTTGCACGTTTTGTGCAAGCGCTGGGTGGCGGGGGTATCTTTATTTTAGCGAGCTCTTACATTCTCAATAACTATCCTCTGGAAGTGCAAGGTCGGGCGCTCGGGTTGATTGGCGCCATGCACGGCATCGCCTCTGTGCTCGGTCCAAACATTGGTGCTTTCATCCTCAGTATCAGTCAGGGTGATTGGCATTGGTTGTTTTGGATTAACGTGCCGATTGCCGCATTACTTTTACTGGCGGGAGCGTTTTTTATTCATGAAAAACAAGCGCTCCAACCTGCGCGTCTGGATATATCTGGCTTGGTACTTCTTTCACTCGCCACGGTCAGCATCATGTATGGCACGTCACAAATCAAAGGGAACCGTGTGATCGAAATGCTTTTAAGCCGAGATTTTCTCATCTTTACTGGCATTGGTCTCGCCTTACTGATTGTCCTTTGGCAGATGGAAAAAAGAGCACAACTTAAGGGCATCGATCCCGTTTTACCTATGGGGCAACTCGCTCTTGGGACATACCGACTTACCTTAGCCATGGGGCTTTTATCTGGAGGTATCCTCGCCTCAGTTATCTTTATTCCAGGTTTTATCGAACAAGTCCTAGGGGTCAGCGCTGATCATTCAGGTTACTGGTTTACACCGTTGGCTTTTGCTTCCGGCGCTGGAGCAGCTTTGGGAGGAAGACTGGTAGACAAAAAAAGTCCTACATTTGCCCTGAGCATTGCCGCAATCATTGCCCTTTTAGGGTACGCATCCTTTGCGATGTTGGTCACCAATCTTGCAATGATGGTTCTCTTTAGTATGGTGGTCGGGATAGGGTTTGGTATGGTCATCGGTGCACCGCTCAACGTGCTGGCTACGCGTGATACACCCGATCAAAAGGGTATTGCTTTAGCCGGTCTTTCACTGGCGCGTCAGCTTGGTATGACGGTCGCCCCAACCATTTATGCTGGGTTCTTAGCACGCTCTTTTCAAAACTTAGGGACGAATATTCAAGACACTTTTCAAGCCAAAGGTCTCCCAACCAGTGGCATCCCTGGAATGGATAGCTTTCAACAGGCACCCATGGCGCAAATGATGGAACAAGGCCAAGGGGCAGCACCTCCGACTTTTGAATCGTTGTATGATGCCATGGAGCGTATCCCAAGTATGCCCGTCCGTGATGCTTTATTAGAAGCTCTTCACCTGACGGCACGAAATGGCTATGCTGGTATCTTTTGGACAGCCGCTGCGATCAGTATCATCATGTTTATCCTCGTTCTGTGGACGGCGGCTCTTTCAAACGGACGTAAAGCCGCCACCCATCAGCCAATCCCCCAGACAAATCTACAGGGTGATCCTCATCATCCGTAACCATGGCTTGACCATCTCGAACAAGTTTAAACCAATGCGCATCATATGCTAAAAGCGCATGTTTCACCTGCGCATCGTGGGCAAGACGAAGCGGCTGATTATTCACATAGACGTGTATTGTGTGCATGGCCATGCGCCTCCACTATTCATTATATGATGGACATTTCAAGCGTTTTACTTTACTGTATGGATGATGATCTGTTACACGTATGTGCCTTAACGTTCGCCTTTGTTTGGACAAAATCGC
This sequence comes from Candidatus Carbonibacillus sp., assembly GCA_034007185.1. Lineage (GTDB taxonomy): Bacteria > Bacillota > Bacilli > Thermicanales > DSM-22653 > Carbonibacillus. The sequence continues at coordinate 2,916 of JAVERJ010000009.1, forward strand.
TGTACAAAATCTTCGAGATGAAAGGCGTTAAGCGATAATACGACCGCATCGGCCACGCCCAATTGTTCATGACTTCCAACACCGAGCACACACATGCCAGCAGCACGCGCGGCCTGTATACCAGATAAGGCATCTTCAATCACGAGCGTATGCTCAGGCCGCGCATGTAGACGTTCAGCTGCTTTTAGAAAGACTTCCGGATCAGGTTTAGATTTTTCAATGCTCCAACCATCTACAATCGTGTCAAACGCATCTTGAAGGCCGATATGCGCTAAAATGGTTTTGGCGTTTTTGCTCGATGAAGCAACGGCTGTTTTGATATGATGCGTGCGTAACGTCTCTAGCAAATTAAGAACCCCGGGTAAAATGTCTTTGGCACTTAATGTTTTTAACGCGTCGACATACCAATGATTTTTTTCTGTAGCCATCGCTTCTAATGTGGATGCATCTGGAAGTGGGAGGCCATGAAGGGTATAAATCATTTTCAGGGAATCCATACGACTCAAACCTTTGAGGGATTCATTTTGCGCTTTGCTCAGCGTTAGACCATTTTTTTCTGCCACGTGACGCCATGCCAAAAAGTGTAAGTGCGCTGTGTCAACAATGACACCATCCAAATCAAATAAAACAGCATCTAACAAAGTGGCGAGCGGTGGCTTTGGCATGTTGATATCCACTTCCTTTTTCCTATGTTTTGCTTGAATATATGCTTAAAAGTTAATTTTACACTGCATTCTACCGTGAACATCATAAAGGATCATATCTCATCCGTCAATTTTTAAACCGTAAAGGTGTACTATCTCCTTCGGATATTGAAACGGCAGGCCGATATGCCTGCCATTTAGCTTTTTAATGATTCAATCTCGATGAATAGGTCGTTTCTGTATTTTTTTACCGCTCGCAAGACATGGTGGTACGTCTTACAAACTTTATTCGTCCTTACGCCAAGAGCATCGTCTCCAGTTGAGCCAACTTCTTTTCAAAAAGTTCCAGCGCCGCGAGAATCGGCTCCTTAGAACGCATATCCACGCCAGCCATGTTTAAAACGTCTAGCGGCGGAGCACTTTTACCTGCTTTTAAGAAATCCGTGTACCGTCGAACAGCTTCTTCACCTTCGCTAAGTACACGACGGGCAAGGGTTGCTGCCGCGGAATAACCAGTCGCATATTGATAAACATAAAAATTATAATAAAAATGCGGGATACGTGCCCATTCTAAACCGATGAGCTCATCATAGGTGACCGCTTCACCATAATATTGACGATTCAGTTCACCGTAAAAACGACTGAGGGTGTCGGCTGTGAGGGCTTCGCCTTTTTGCACGCGTTCGTGCACATCATATTCAAATTCAGCAAACATCGTTTGACGGAAAACTGTACCGCGGAACCCTTCCAAGTCATGATTTAAAATCGCCAGTTTTTGACGCTCATCGTTCAACGTTTCAAGGAGATAATGGCTCAGCATATGTTCGTGAAACGTGGAAGCAACTTCAGCCACAAAAATCGAATAGTCACCATAACGATAAGGTTGATGGGCACGCGTGAAGTAACTGTGCACAGAATGTCCAAGTTCATGGGCAAGCGTATAGAGTGAGTTTAAGTTATTTTGCCAGTTCATCAAAATATACGGTTTGGTTCCATATGAACCGGATGAGTAGGCACCACTGCGTTTACCTTTATTTTCCTCAACATCAATCCAGCGATCTTGAAAGGCTTGACGGATAATATCTAGATACGCCTCCCCCATCGGTGATAAACTCTTTAAAATCATATCTTGAGCTTCTTCATATCGTATATTAAAGTTTATTTCAGGAATGAGCGACGTGTAGAGATCATACATACGTAAATCGGCAAGACCGAGCGTTTTTTTTCGCAACTCAACATAACGATGAAACGAAGGAAGTTTGTCTCGTACCGCTTGAATAAGCTGATCATAAACAATTTCTGGAATATGATTTTCATGAAGCGCTGCAGCACGCGCCGATGGAAACCGCCTGGCTTGGGCTAAAAATATGTGGGCCTTGATCATGCCCGTCAGCATTGCGGCAAACGTATGTTTAAACTTCCCATATGTCTCATACAGCGCTTGATAAGCACTGGCACGAACAGCGCGATCCTTAGACTCAAGATACGTCGTATACCGTGAGGCAGTGAGCGGAACTTCGTCCCCATGCTCATCCTTAATCATCGGAAACGTGAGATCGGCATGCGAAAGCATGCTATACGTTACATAAGGTGTCATCATCAACTCACCGGCTTGGGCAAGAAGTGATTCTTCCCGTTCACTCAAAACGTGATCGCGTTTTTCTTCTAATTCAGTAAAAAATTGACGGTATAGAGCGAGTTCTTTTTTTTGAGTCACGAACGCTCGAAGTGTCTCCGGTTGAATCGAAAGAATCTCTGGAACAATGAAACTCATAACCGTTTGCGCCTGAACCGCTAGCGTTTGCACTTTTTGAAACATGGTTTGGTACAGATGATGGGTCGTATCTTCATCGTATCGCATATGGGCATACGTATAAAGCTTCCCCAAACGCTCGTTAAGCGCATCTTCTAACTGCAGGCATTTAAAGAGCTGCTCGGCTGACGACCCTAACGTGCCTTGATACGTTTGGATATGGGGTAGATCGTGTTCCAATGATCGATACGCTTTTTCCCAATCTTCATCGGTCGCAAAAATATCTTCTAAGCGCCAACGCCGATCCAGTGGAATATCTTTCCGCCCCGGCAAAGTCTTTTTCTCAGTCAAAGCATGTCCTCCTTCATCATGCATGATATCAACAACACAATGATCATTCGATCGTATCGATATTGTAGCACACACCGCACGTTCTGGAAACGTTTTCTATAGGCAGAATCATGCAATTTTAATATCATCTCTCCTAGCTTGACAGATACGTTCGATCGAGGTAGGCTGAATTTGTCGATGTAAACGTTTGCCACACCATGGATGTATAACGTCCTCGCGTGTTCAACCGTTCATCGAACGACGATCATCTTCTCCCCACTCAAAATGTTTTTGTCTAACATTCAACACGTGAAATGTTATGAAAGGACGAACACCATGAAGCGCCCAGTGTCACATCCGTCTGGTTTCTATAGCGATCATCCACTGCCGATTGACCCTTCTAACGTACAAGAAACACATGTTATAATCGACCGATACATGACGCATATGAGTTTGTTTGCTCTCGGAAACGGTTATCTTGGTCTCCGTGGCCACTTTGAAGAAGATATCCCTCATGCTCGACATGGGCGTCTATTTTCTCAAGGTATTCCAGCCACTTACATCAATGGCTTTTACGAAACGTATCCGATCCGTTATCCGGAAGGTGGTTATGGATACCCGCAAGTAGGAGAAGCGCTTGTGGCTGTGCCGGAAGCATCAGGTATGACCTTGTATGTCGATGGTGAGATGGTCAATGTAACCCATGGCGATGTACTATCTTTTAACCGACGACTTGATTTAAAAACTGGAACACTCATCCGTGAAATGCACTGGCGTTCGCCGCAGGGCCGCGAGATACAGTATCGTCTAACGCGCTTTGTCTCACAAGCCAATGAACACCTTCTTTTGATACGCTTAGACGTCCTCTTTTTAAAAGATGTTACAGAGCTTTCTGTTCACTCGACTTTGATTGGAGAAGTGGAACAGTTGACAGAAAGTGATGATCATCGTGTCGGCGCGAATCTATCTAAACCGATCTATAACCTTAAACACCTTTTTACAGAAGGATCTTCAGGGGGAGGGGTCTTTGAAACCCGTCAAAGCAAGCGCCGTCTCGTGGTTTATCTTGCACATGACCTCGAACCATCTGAATCGATCTGTGCATCTTATAACGTCTTAAAAGATGAAACCGTTGATGGAGGTCGACTGACATTCGTTTGGACCATTCATCCGGACATGAACGCATCCTCTCAGCATCGTCCATCGGCTTCCAATCCTTGGACGCTTACGAAAACGATCGCTTATACCGATGACCGTTATGTACTGACGACTTCACACCAACCTTCTGCAAAAACCGATTCGGATGAAGAAAGGATACTGTTTGAACAAGCAAAAGCGATCGTCGAACAAGCTCAAGAAAAAGGCTTTGCCACATTATGGACGGAACATCTTGCCCATATGCAAACCTTCTGGGATCAAAGTAATGTCACCATTGAAGGGGATGCGGCAAGTCAACAAGCCATTCGGTTCAGCTTATTGCATCTTTATCAATCAACCGGACGCGATGGTCTGACCTCGATCGGCGCAAAAGGTCTCACCGGTCCCGGTTATGAAGGTCATTACTTCTGGGATACGGAATTATATATTTTTCCTTTTTTTCTACTAACACAGCCTCACATCGCCCGTCATCTTCTTCTCTATCGCTTTCATCTCCTCCCTGCTGCAAGAAGGCGTGCCCGTGAACTCGGACATCGCGGCGCGCTCTATCCATGGCGGACGATCAGCGGACGGGAATGCTCGACATTTTTCCCGGCAGGAACCGCGCAGATTCATATTAACGCGGATATTATCTATGCCCTTAAACAGTATGTCGATTGGACCGGCGATAGAGCTTTCCTTTGGCAGTACGGCTTAGAGATGGCCGTGGAGGTCGCGCGCTTTTATAGCCATCGAGGGACATGGAGTGAAGCGCTGGGCGGACGTTTTACATTTTTTACGGTAACCGGACCGGATGAATACACTGCGCTCGTCGATCACAATGCTTATACCAACGTTATGGCTGCTTTTGCTTTGCGATATGCCGCAGACAGCATGCATCTTTTTAAAGAGACGGATCCTATCGCTTATGAAACGTTCTTAGAACGCATGGACCTTCGCACAGAAGAAGTGGATGCTTGGCAAAAAGCAGCCGAGCTTATGTATGTTCCGTACGATGAACATCTTGAGATCATCGCGCAAGATGCAACGTTTCTAACGAAACCCAAACTGCTGCGCATAGATATTCCTGAGTCCGAACGCCCCCTTCTCATGCATCGTCATTATCTCGATATTTATCGCTATCAGGTCGCCAAGCAACCCGATGCCCTGATGATCTGTATGCTTTTCCCAGACAGTTGCCCTCAGGCGCTCCTTGAGCGCATGTTTGATTACTACGAGCCGATCACCACGCATGATTCTTCGCTTTCTCCTCCGATCTTCAGTATTCTCGCTGCACGTCTCGGACGAATCGAAGAAGCTGCGCGCTATTTTCACATGACGGCACGTATGGATCTAGACGATGTGAATCGTAACGCCAAAGACGGGATTCATGCCGCCAGTATGGGTGGCACGTATATGACGATGATGTTTGGTTTTGCCGGTCTAAAATTAAAATCAGAAAATGCGGGACAAACCATACTTACGATTTCTCCTCATCTTCCGAAAACATGGCAGCGCTTGGCCTTTACGATCTATGTTTTAGGCAACCCCCTGAAAGTGTCGATCGATCACAAACACATCCAACTAACACATACTGGTCAAACACCCCTGATGATAGAGATAACAAACAACCGGTTTACCCTTTACCCTGGCGAACAAAAACAACTGCCGTATCACACAACTCTATCGTGACATAAGGTGCGATCTGGAACACGTTTGTTATGAATACGCTTTATATCTCACGCCTTGGGCACCGATCCCAAGGCGTGTTTTGGTCCAAGCCACTTGCCGATCCCTTTTAACTTGCTTCGACTGTCTCAGACTGAAACTGGCTCCAATAAAGACTGGCATAAAAACCGTTTTTCTCTAAAAGTTCTGGATGCGTGCCCTGTTCAACAATTTTCCCTTCATTCATGACTAAAATGATATCCGCCGATTCAATCGTTGACAGCCGGTGAGCGATGATAAAACTTGTTCGTCCTTCCATAAGGTGTTCCAAGGCCTCTTGAACCTTACGTTCTGTGCGTGTATCGACACTGGATGTCGCCTCGTCTAAAATGAGCATGGGTGGATCAACGAGAAGCGCACGCGCAATCGTTAAAAGTTGCCGCTCACCACTGGAAAGGCGCATCCCTTCCTCATCCATCTTCGTCTCATAACCGTTCGGCAACGTTTGAATAAAATCATGCGCTCGAGCAGCCTTTGCTGCAGCCACGACTGCGTCAATGGTCGCTTCAGGTTGACCATAAGCGATATTTTCACGAATAGTCCCTTCAAACAGCCAAGTATCTTGCAAGACCATGGCAAACTGACGACGTAAAAAATCCCGCGGGTAGGCGCGAAGATCGATCCGGTCTAACAGAATACGCCCGGATGCTACATCATAAAAGCGCATGAGTAGATTGACGAGCGTCGTCTTCCCGGCACCGGTCGGCCCGACGATCGCCACCCGCTCGCCGGGCTGCGCCACAAAACTGAGATTTTCAATAAGCGGTCGATCCGCCTCATATCGGAACGATACCTGATCAAAGACGACTTCACCGCGCACGCGGACAAACGGCGGCGCGACGCGTTCATCCGGCACTTCCTCCGGAAAGTCAAGAAATTCGAATACCCGCTCTGCCGAAGCAATCGTGGATTGAATGACATTGGCGATATTCGCCGTTTGCGTAATGGGTTGGTTAAACTGTCGAGCATACTGTATAAACGCCTGCACATCCCCAATCAAAAGACGTCCACTGGCGACAAATAGTGCCCCGACCACAGCGATCATCACATAACCTAAGTTTGTCACAAGCGTCATCACCGGCCAGATCAGACCGGAGATGAACTGCGCTCGAAAACCAGACTGATAAAGCGCTTCATTTTGTTCCGAAAATGCTTCCTCTCGCTGTTTTTCCAAACCAAAAGCGCGAACAACCGCTAATCCTGAAAAAGACTCTTCAATACTTGCATTTAAAAGACCGAGTGCACGTTGCTGAGAGACAAAAAATGACTGCGCACGTGGAGCGATCTGGCGAATCGCAAAAAAACTAAGCGGTAACGTTATCAAGGCTACAAGCGTTAACGTCGGTGAAATCCATAGCATCATCGCCAGCATCCCTAAAAGGGACGTCAAGGCCACGACCATCTGTACAAGACTTTGCTGAAACGTTGTCGCAACGTTATCCAGATCGTTGACCATGCGCGATAAAAGATCTCCATGTGGATGACGGTCAAAACGTTCCATCGGCAAACGTTCCAATTTACTGGATAATCGTTGGCGCAAGCGATAAACGATTTTTTGCGACATGCCTGCCAGTAAAAATTGTTGTAAATACATAAAGAGCGACGAAAAAACATAAAGTCCGAGTAAAATCATGAGGATGCGCCCGATACCGCTCATATCCCAATAAGCTTTATCCCCTTTTTGCATCTCCACCATGCCTTGGAACAAAATCGTCGTGATGTTGCCGATCAATTTAGGGGCTATAATTGAAAAAACAGTTCCCAAAATAGCAAACAAAAAAACCAAAACAAGCCGCAGGCGATACGGTTTTAAATAACTGAGCAATCGTCTTAACGTACCGCTAAAATCTTTTGCTTTCTCCGGAGGACGCATCATCGACATCCCCCCGCCAACAGGTGGTCCCCCCGGTCGAGGCCCACCAAATGCTGGACGCGACATCCCTGTATCCCTTTCTTTTGTTTGACTCAAAGCGCCTTGGGGACGATAGGCATTTCTTTTTTCATTTTTTTCATAAGACACTTGCATCACCTTTTTCTGAACATGTCTTCACACACATATGCGCGCATAGGCACACGATCGATCAATATAGATCAATAAGGTTATCATACACAAGAAAACCATCTCAATATACTGCCGTATAGGAGACAGACAATCAGATGATCCTATCGAATGCGTGTTTGATGGTCTGTTAAGCGGAAGAGGCGCTGGTTTGGCTTTGTACAATCTCTCGATACACAGAAGATGTTTGAAGAAGATCTTCATGCCGCCCGATACCAGCCACACGCCCGTGTTCTAAAACGATGATTTGATCAGCCTCACGGATGGTGCTCGTGCGCTGAGCGACCCAAAGCTGTGTTTTATTTTTTAAATACGTTTTGAGTGCCTGCCGAAGGGCAAGATCCGTGCGATAATCGAGTGCAGAAAAACTGTCATCAAACATATAAAGTGCAGCCGGTCGAACGATGGCCCGCGCAATTGCTAAACGTTGTTTCTGACCACCTGAAAAATTTTTGCCACCGCGGTCGACATACGTATCATACCCATCGGGTAACGTTCGAATAAAAGCATCAGCTTGAGCAACCTGGGCTGCCTTCTCCACCGCTTCCCGAGTCGCATCCTTATAACCAGCAGCGATATTTTCAAAAATTGTCCCTGAAAACAAAAACGTTTGCTGTGGCACATAGCCTATTAAAGAACGCAATCGTTCCAAAGGAATCTCGCGTATATCTTGATCGTTTAACGTAATCCGCCCATGCGTTACATCATAAAACCGAAGCAGAAGATGAAGAAGCGTTGACTTGCCCGAACCCGTTCCACCAATAATCGCTGTGATCTGGCCCGGTTCAATCGAAAAATTCACGTCTTCCAAAACAGCCCGTTCAGCACCGGGATAGCGAAACGTAACGGATTCAAAACGAAAACGATATACCCCGCTTTCCGGTTGTGTACGGTCCAATATGACAGTTGGTGTGGGATGCATGGGTTCCAACGGAGCTGAGGTCGTTGGACGATAAGACAAAACTTCTGCAATGCGTCCCATCGACACACTGGCACGCGGCAACATAAAGACGATCATCGTCATCATCATCAACGCGCCAAGAATGAGCATAGCATACTGGATAAAAGCCATCAGAGCGCCAACTTGGAGTGCGCCTGATGAGATTCGAACCGCTCCAACCCATAAAATTGCCACCATTGAGACGTTCATAATGAGCATCATCAATGGAGACATGGTTGCCATGAGGATACTCACTTGAATTGCCGTCTGCATGACCTTCTCACTCATGGCATCAATGGTTTTTTTCTCATCTTTTTCTCGAGCAAAAGCACGAATGACGCGCACGCCGCTTAAATACTGCCGCACAATTCGGTTGAGACCATCTAATCGTTCTTGCATCTTCTTAAAAAGTGGAAGGGCTCGCCTGAGTATCCACACAATAACGATCATAAGCAGTGGCAAAGTACCGAGTAAAACAAGCGATAAGGAACGGTCCATGCTGATCGCCATAATCACACCGCCCAAAGCCATCAATGGTGCTCGGACCATCATCCTGAGGCTCATTAGAAGCATTTGCTGAACTTGTGTGATATCATTCGTCGCTCGTGTAATTAAAGTAGCCGTTCCAAACATTTGAAGATCTTGCTGAGGTAGTGTTAAAACATGGTGAAAAAGGCGTGTTCTTACCGTCTTGCCAAATTTCGCTGCCACCCGCGAGGATAATAAGCCAGAGAAGATCGAAAACATAAGTTCCAGCAAAGTGATCCCAAGCATCCATGCACCTATTTTTAAGATATAAGGAATATCCCCTCGAACAATGCCATGATCGACAATCGTCGCCAAAAGTGTAGGAAGGAGAAGTTCCATAATCGTCGCGCTTAAGGTTAATAAAACAATTAGAACTATCCATAAACGATCAGGTTTAAGCATCTTTAATAAAAGCAGCAAAATGTTTTTCCTCCCTACCCGCAAACATCATCCATGCCAATTGTTTTATTTAACTTTATTATATAATTAGCGGTTCACTTTTGGCAAACAGCATGAATCAAACAAAACCACACCGAAGCATATGTCTAGCTGCATTTTCGTCCCGGTCGTGGTGCACGCCACACACCGGATATGTCCACGCCCGGACGGATAGCGGAGGTTCTGAGAAGGTTGGTTTTCGCTTCAAGGACTTACGGGTCTTAGTCGCCAGTCTCGTCGACGTTCTCTGGACCATCACCATTTATTTCGGCAGCATTGTCCATCTCGTCGGATTATAAAGGAACGACTCAACTGGACAATGAAGGCGACGTTAGCGATCTTATTCTGACCGCCGATCCCTTTTCCGGGTTTTCGATTTGCTGGAAGAAGGCGTCTCCTTGACAATAAGAGCATCCAGCTCATCCGGCGTAATGAATTCCGGCTCAAACGTGCAGCGGTACAATCCCTGCTGACCGCGGATGGGAAACGGCCGAATCGGGCGCGCATTTTCCAGCACCCAAGCAAAATAACCTTCCTCATAATCTTCCTCTAGCATATAAGCCGCTTCCACATCCTCCCGAAGAAAAGGCCGCACATCGACGATGTCAACGATGCCGACCGCAATCCCGCCCGGAAGCGTTAGGCGCGTTCCTTCTTCCGTATCGGCGGACCATGTGCGGGCCGTCGCCGCAATGACGAGCGGTCCTCGATGGTGCGTTTTCCACGACCGCACTTCGATTGTTTTTAAACCCCCAGCGATCAGATAGGCAAAAGGCTGATCAATGGAAATGCAGCGAAACTCGGACATAGTCTATTCTCCTTTTTACGCACGCAGGGCTCGAGACGTACTTCTCAGCTGACGTTTGGGCGTTGTCTCAATCCCTGAGTTGATTTTATATATTTAACATCATTTTATTATAGACAAGGGTGCTGGCACAATGTAAAGCTGAAAGGAGGTTACTGTCAATATCTCATTGGTCGCACCCTTCGTTTTTTGTTTTTTATTTTTTCCTTTTATTCCCATTCAAATGGTAGCCTTTTCGCTCATTCCGTCAAGGGTAAAGGCTTCGCCCTCCGCCTTCGTCTCGCCCTTGACTCCATTCCCGTTTCGGCTTATTGGTCAAAAGGGACTTTATTGGTCAAAAGGGACTAAGAGGCACCCCTATCGACGCAGCGCCGTTCTTGAAAATTTTTTCACTACATCGCAAGATGGATGATCTGTCGAATCTGTTGGCTGAATTCTCGTAGCCATGCTTCACTTCCTTCAAGGCCGGGCATATGGGCTTGACACCATGCCCCTACTTCTTGCTGCCGACGGGCCCCTCTGGCTTTTCTACCTCGTTGCTTCTCCGCTTTCGATCATGCCACCTGCCTGTCTTCCTGACGTGCAGCTTGTTCTATCATCCATCGACAAACCTCGTCCCATTCGCCATTGCGCACAGCCGCCTTCACTTGAACCAGATGGTTCGCTCCGCGGATACTCCAGGCCATGCCCCGTTTTTTCATGCGATCCGCCACGAGGTTGTCGTTTGCGTTCTCTACATTGCCAATGCCTCGTGCGATTTCCGGCAATCGGGAAGCTCTTTGTCGGTAATCCTTCAGACTTTCCCAGTTTCGCTCAATTGTCTCCCTTAGCTTACGGATATCCTTTTTCTTTTCTGGATACTTCGCCTTCTGATCTTCCATGAACGCCTCAAACCCTTGCCGATCATCCGCCTCGATCAGCGTTTGAATGGTGTCCACCATCGCTTGTTGTTCGTATCCGAATACCCGTTTGATCCAACGTTGAAAATGAAATCCGTCGATCTGGTGCAAGGAATGAGCGTACAGCTCCGTACCGTATTTGCCCCATACGGCCCCATCGCTTCCGAATACCAACAGCCCGACGTTTTCCAGATCATAAGTCGATACCAGATACCGGTCCACCCGTTTCCAATATGCTTCCGCTGTTGCCGTTGTGACCAATATTTTCGGATGTTTCAACCGAAACCGGCTTCCTCGCGGATCCACCGCCTCTCATCCTTCATATACGCAACTTACTTTAATTTCCAGACTTTTCGCTTTCTTTCGGTCCTCCCGTTGAAGAGGAATATAAACGCCGTCAGATTCAACCACCACAATATCCGCTTTTCGCGTTCCTTCCACCAGGGGTTCTGCCATTTGACGCTTCTCGATCGCTTCTCCGATCTCCTGAACCACTTGATGTACCCGTTGGTGGCTCATATGAATCCCAACTTGCCGAAGCATGTTCGCACTCTCGCGGTAAGAATTTTGGGTGGCCATATAGGCGGAAGCTTTCACCAGGGTGGGACTGATTGTTTGTTTGTCTTGAATTCCCAAGTTTTCATCCAGCGGATAATGCCATGTCCGTTGGTTGCGATACAAACGCCGCCGGTAACAGATTTCACCAAATAACGTTTGTATGCCCATCTCGCGGAATCCTTTGCTTTTCTCAAGGCGATTCGCCTGTTCAAAGAGCCGATTGTCTGCCTCCTCCATGACTTTTTCCATAACCAATACGCTGAGTGTTTTACCATCCGAAAAATCTCATGTTCTAATCCCACAAAATCCATCTTGCCCTCTAGGATTTGTTGCGCTAAACTGGAAGTGTAATTTAATAATTCCATAGAAAAGAGACCTCCTTCTTTGAAGGGTGCTGATAGGTCTCTTTTCGCTTTTTATTCGCATTTTTCCTGCTGACCTAACCAATGTCGTCCATGAGTGCCTTCTCCCCAATATTGACCGAGGGGGTTAGGCTGACGCCAGGGGAAAAACCGTTTCCCGGACCGTTCATGCCGCTGTAACGCACGTAGAACCAGACGTAATCCCCGGCATTTATCTGAAATTCACGCTTAAACCAGTCCGCTGCCTCTTTGGTCAGTGTGAAAGACATTTCCCGGTCCCTTCCCAATGGTAACCCGCGTTACACTGCCCGTTGTTACAAAGTTAAACAAACGTGTGTAAATACCGGTAAAGTCGTCTTTATGAAAAACAGTGACATCTGTTTCCGGCAAAGGAATCCAAGAAACGAGAGCCAAAATATCATCCGTTTTTTCGATCAGCGGCACATGGTCATACGTACGAACAAGTACGATTTTCGAGTAATTCGCGAATTTGAAGCCTTCCACATGCACGACGTCGAGGTCGCCCATCTCACGCAGTAGCTCGTCGAGTGGCGTATAAATCCGTCGCATCACGGTCGTCTGTTCCCGAGAGGTGATGGCTACCGTTTCCGCGCCGGCCATCCGGTGTTTCCACGTATCTTTCCCCGAATGGTCGATCTCAAATCGGTGGGCATCGTGTTTAACCGTCCTGACGCACAGTCCTTCTTCGGTCAGTTTACTTACGAGGCGACAAATGATTGTCGTTTTACCGCTGTTACGGTAACCGACGACTTGAATAACCGATGCTTTCGTTTGCATGTGATCACTTCGTTACATCGAGGGGGATGACCGACACCCATTCGCCGTCAGGGACCCCTCTACCCCCGGTGGAATGACGATCAAACAGTCCGCCTCCTGAATTGAGGTGACGATTCTCGACTTATCAATCCCTACCGGCTTTGCGTATAGTTGCCCGTCTTCCGTATAACACTTGCCACGTACGAAACGTTGAAACGGCGCCGGTTTCGTATAATCCCCGCCGGCAAGGCGAGCTTTCTGCTCCGGCGGGTAGAGTTTTTTTTCCTTGCATCCCCCATAGCAACGGGCGTACAAACAGTTCAAAGCTGACAAAACACGCCCCCGGATTGCCGGAAAGGCCGAACAGAAATTTCCCGCGTCGAATGCCGACCGACGTAGGGCTACCCGGGCGCATCGCCACTTTGTTAAACAACAACTCACCGTCCCACTGTTCAAAAACGTCGACGAGAATGTCGTAGTCACCCACCGATACGCCACCTGTGGCGATGACTATATCGGCCTGGTCAAAACTGTCCATAATCGTCTGCATCGCGCGTTCCACGTCATCTGAAACGGGATCGATAATGATTGGGACACCGCCTGCTGACAGTACTTGTGCGGCTAACATATAACTGTTGCTGTTCCGGATCTTCCCCGGTTGCAGCGGTTCGTCTACTGGAAGAAGTTCAGAGCCTGTCGCGATGATGGCAACAGTTGGTTTTTATATACCTTTACTTTGTGGTAACCGAAAGTAGCGAGAAGTGCCGCCTCTCCGGCGTTTACCTTCCTCCACACTGCCATGAGCGGGGTTCCTTACGCTACTTCTAACACGATTGCCGAAACGTTCTCTCACGCTTGTATCTCTTTTTTTTACCGTCGTGTACAACTTTCCGTCCTTTTCCACCTCATCGGTCATTTCCAACATGATAACAGCGTCAGCACCGTCGGGAACGGCTGCTCCAGTCATAATTCGCGAACACGTCCCTTGCTGAACGGACTTTTCGGGGACCGTTCCACCGGGAATTGTTTCGATCACATCCAGCAACACGGGTGCGGTCCGCGTCGCTCCTTTCGTATCTTCGGCCCGTACAGCAAACCCGTCCATCCCGGAACGGCGAAAGTGCGGAACCGGAGCGGTTGCTTGAATCGCTTCAGCCAGGCGCCGTCCGATGCTGTCCAATAAGGTGACAGTCTCCGTCTCCCCTGCTCGAATATAAGGTACGATTCTCGCCTGCGCTTCCTTCATTTTAATTGCCTAGCGACCAAACCGCATTTAGATTACCCTCTCTTACGATCATGTTTACGCCTTCCATCTCCCATTTTACATCATGCGTAGCCTTATTCTACTTCTCAATCTTTCATTTGAATATTTAAGATCGTGGGTTGAACAGTTCGTTCAATTTGGCTCCTTTTTTTGCTTATGGGCCGTCAAATCGGTAAATTGCGTTCCGAGTTTTAACAGCTCATCGTCTGGGATGACTTCTTCCATAAATACAAAAATCACCCGTTCTTCTTTGCGGACGTGAGCCTCTAGTTTTTGGCCAAGGTTTCGCAAGAACTCAGCGGACGGGGGTCGCTGTTCTAACGCGTGCCTGACCATGCTGCGAATTTGCACGTGTTCCAATAACATTTCCGCAATTTCCGGACGGTCGAGTGAACCGTACTTTGCGTAGACGGGCAACAACAACTCTTCTTCTTCGCGGAAATGCGGTTGTCCCTCCATCCGCCAAAAAGTCGCCAGTATTTCCAGCAACTCTTCCAGCGAAAACTCGCTTTCCTCTGTCCCCGCCTTCATGAATCGATGAGCGGCGACGAGTGCGTGGTGATGGTGGTGGGACAACCGATGCAACCCTTTGTGTCTTTTAATGTTATCTCTTTTCGTCATCGTCGGCAACCTCCTTGTTCCGTCACTCGCTTCTGGCCTTAGCCAATCTTGTAAAGGTTGTGCAAAAACGCTGCTGAAAACCGCTGTGCAAGCCCCTTTTTGAACACGCACTGATCGTGCACATTTTGTTGTCACAAATTGTGCACCTTTAGCGCATTGAGGTCGTAAATGAGAATCCCTTGGCGGTCAATATCCAGCAACTTGTCTTTTTTCAACTGGTTCAACGTCCGGTTAACAGACTCGCGCGACGTACCGACCATATTCGCGAAGTCCCGATTCGTCATCGGCACAGCGATAAAAACGCCGTCCGCCCTCTTCTCTCCGTATTCCGCCGCCAAACGTAGCAACAAGTGAACAACCTTCCGGAAAACGTCTCCAGAAAGAAGGGCTTGCAACCGCTGCTGCAGCTCGATAATTTTTTGTTCCATCACTTTCATCACTTGAATCGCAATGCGCGGGTTGTCCATCAGCAGTTCATTAAAATCGTTGACGTGTATGACGAGCAGCCGACAATCTTGAACGACCTCGGCCGTCCCCGGGTACGGCACATTGTCAAAAAACCCGACATGAGGAAACATGTCCCCTTTTTTCAATAAGGAAATGATCTGTTCGTTGCCCTCTTCATCAATCTTGAACACTTTGACGACCCCCGCTTCAATGAAGAATACGGCGTCCCGCTGCTCCCCTTCCATAAAGACAAATGTATGTTTTCTATAAGTGCGTTCTGTCGCAATTCGCGCAAGGCTTTCCAACTCAGCCTGTGTCAACCCGTTAAACAAAGAAATCTTCTTTAGCACTCTGCTCATGTGATCCACGGGCTTCGCCACCTTGAACGGACTTGTTACATCTAGTTTAGCGCGAATGTCCCGATTCAACAATTTGAAAATGTGGCGAAAAGAGAAAAACGGCTTTGTGTCGAATACACAAAGCCTTCGAAATCTCATGTCTTCCCCCCACGCCCGCCATTGTACGGGACCGCTTATTTTTTAAAGAAATCGGCGTTTTTTTGAATGTACTCCTTTTCTTCCTCCGGAACAAACTCATCAGCAAAAATGGCTTCCACCGGGCAAACCGGCTCGCACGCCCCGCAGTCGATACACACGTCGGGATCGATATAATACTGGTCTTCACCTTCATGGATGCAGTCGACCGGGCATACTTCCACACACGATGCGTCCTTAACGCCGATACACGGTGAAGTAATGACGTATGCCATTTCAATCCCCCTTTCTTTTCAGGCGTTTGTCAGGCCTTGCCAATGGAGACACGCCAAATCGAGGGGCCTTCTTCTAAATACTTCCATGTAAATTGGTCGGGCCGCTCATGCTGAAACTGGTAAAACAGCGGTTTTGGGTCGTGATCGTTTGTCAATTCAATGGCACTTCCAGAGGCAAGTCCATCAAATACTTGAAAAATCACCCGATGCCTGTCGCGCGGGGGAAATTGCCGGGCATCAAGCCGCACTGCAAACAATCCATCGGTCATTACTTGTTCCTCCTTTCCTGGTCTGTATGCATTTTACTACACCGATCTTACTACACTGTGAGAAAAGAAATTGTGAGATATCGCACACTTTTTCCATCGAACGCCTATCTCGTTCCGCCCCCCATTTGTGTCGTGAATCATCATCGGCCACTCGCTATGCGTACATGCTCCTAGCTGTGACATCGATCATATCAAACAATAACAACTTAAGTTTACAATGGTAAAAAATGCGAAAGAGGCGATCTGACATGGCTTGGGAGATTCGTCAGATACTTTTGGGAGTGCACGTCCTCCTGGCCATCGTCTGGGTGGGTGGCATTCTATTTATCAGCTGGGGAGTCTATCCCGCAGCCAGAACTATGTCACCTCCGAAACAACGGCTGTTCTTCCGCTCTCTAATGCAATGGACACATTGGCCGTTTACTTTGGCGGGCGCCGGAGTCATCGCGACGGGTGTGTTACTCGGTACCGCCGCCGGGCCCATCCGCCACTGGTACGCCGTATGGTACACGTCATATGGGAAAATATGGCTAGCGTCTCTCATCATCGCTCTCGGCACTTTGTCTTGGGGGGCGTTTGTTGGATTCAGGCAAGCGATGAAAGTTTTTCTGACGACACGCTTTGGGAAAGAGCGGAAAAAGGCGACATCCTGCCCTTAGCTAAGGCCATAGTCATCATCGCCGCTGTGGAATCAGTGGAAGTCATCGGTTTTTTCGCTCTGATCATCTGTATAGTTTTGTTGCGTTAAGTTGAACGCCGTTAATAGGAGGGAGACTGTTGAGTACAAAAAGAAAATCTCGCCATCCGGGAGCTGATCGTAACCACGGTGAGTTTTCGTACCGTTATTCATGGTTTCATCTCATGCGACCCATGACTTTGACCGGTACAATCGGCCCCGTGCTAGCCGGTACTGCTCTGGCCGCGAAGAGGGGAACCGTGCGTTGTAGATCGAATTTTTGGTCGGAAATGTGACATGCAGCACATAAAAGCTAGCATTGAGATCTAGTGACACAATATTGTCACGTTATGATGGTGTATGTAACCGAACATCCCGTCCCGTTCTTGCGGTTCTTAAAGTGATGGGCGTCAACTTTCCATTTGCCGCACCCAGCGCACGTTTTAATTCAATCTCCGTTCCTTTTCTTCCGCCAATTTCTTGTCACCCCAAATTTGGCCTTTTGTCTCCGGACCAATGGATAACACGGTCAAACCGCCGATCATCAGTACGGCAAAGAAAAGCCAACAGATGTCTGACGTCTCAAATTGTGCCGACATGAGAAAACCAACGGTATACGGTACAATAACGGATCCGATTCTGCCAAATCCTGCGGCAAAACCGGAACCCCGGGCACGCAAAAGGGGTGGATACAATTCCGATGTATAGGTGTATAGAGCTCCCCAAGCGCCGAGATTGAAAAAGTTGAGCCCACTGCCGAACAACAGCAACGTCGCCAACGAACCGGAAGCACCAAAACCGTAAGCGCTGTTTGCCGTGACGACAATAAATGTAGTGAGTACCCGCTTGCGTCCGATCCGTTCAATCAACCACGCTGCCAAAAGGTATCCCGGAAGTTGCATGAAAGTCATTGACAGCGTGTACCCAAAACTTTGAACCAGCGAAAACCCCTTACTGAGGACAATGCTGCGCAGCCAAAGCAACATGCCGTAGTAGGCAAAATTGATCGTAAACCACAACACCCAAACCGTCATGGTGCCTTTCTTCTATTCACCTGAAAACAGCTGACGGAGGGGTACGTACGTCTTTTTCTCCGCCTTCGCTCTCATATACGCCGACGATTCCCGTAAATTTCGCCTTAAATAAACCGTATACAGTGCGGTGATGCCATCCATTAAAAAAGCGATGCGCCAACCGAAATTGGGCATAGGGCTGCATCAAATGAATCAAACAGAAAACCCATAGCTCTCAATGCCCAATTTCTGTTTTCCAAAAAGGGGAACGCCTCCCCCATAGACATTTCACCTTCATCTCTACGATTTTCATTATCCAATTATCGGCCATACATGACCACCATCGCAGCTGTATAGAGTACCCATGCGGCTGTACCGGTTGTGGCGCCCGTCAGAGTCAGCGATTCTTGGCCGATCAGTACACCTGCCGTCAAAGAGACAACACCGATCGCAAACCCTAGCAAAGCTAATACAATCGGTGTTCGAGGCAACATGTCCCACACGCCGGGCGGTCGTATCTTGCGTGCTTGATCTGTTTCAGGGGCTGACCCGTGACTGTAGCGACCCATTCTTCGCAAAAACGGCATGATTTTGGCCATGTAGGCCCCAATCATCCACTGCAGAAAACCGAAGATAACCAGCAGCGTCACAGATAAGGTGATTCGATCCATTAATGAGCTAGAAGCCAGCATCCATTTCTGGACAAATCCGGTGAAAACGATCGCCCAAACGCCCAACACGAGAATACCCCCGTACAATCCGCCCACAATCCATTTTAAGGTCCACTCAACTTCTTTGCGCCGTCTGTTCCGGAAATGTCGGTATAAGTTGATTAAGAGTTGCAGGTAACCCGTAAAATAAAGGATCCACCCTCCTAGGAACATCACCATAGCGAGCGACGCCACCGTGCCCTCGACTCTCAAAACAAATCCTATAGCCACTAGCGATATCCCGGCCAATAGCAGGAACTCGGGTCTGCTGCGACGCAATTTTTTCGAGTGGGAAGACACAAAGAAACTGATCAGCCGCGGACTGAGCACTAAAATTAAAGTGGTGAACCAGCCGGTGACTCCGATGACGATGTGTACCGGCAGTGTGACCCGGTCTATCGGAGGATTTCCCGAAGCCATGCCAAGACCGAGTAGTACAGTGACAAACAGAAAAACAAACGTCGCCATAACTCCCAGAGCCTCTGTTCGTTTTTTCAACGTTCGGGCAGTTTGGCCGAGATTCCAGAAAAGAAGAACGAAGGCTATGAGTACCGAAGTCCCCCCGGCGGTCACGATCTGCCATTGCTTTGCCAGAAATCCCACCGGAATGGAGAAAGAACCGAGCACCATAAAAACGAATTGGATGTAAGCGAGTCGAATCGAATACAAACGGCCTTGAAAGACGACCGGGACAATTTGGAGGATGGCCCCACATACGACATTCGAGGCATAGCCCACCACGAACAGATGAATGGCCGCAAGAAGAGAAGGGTGATGCCACTCCCCCCGGGTGATGGCTTCCGCCGCATGGATCAAACTGAGCCAAGCAGGTCCGAGAAACGCCAATCCTGTCACCATATGGATTCGGGTCATGCGAAAGCGCCGCGACAGATCACGATGGACATCATCTGCAATCAACGGCTTATCTCCGGGCAATTTTCTCTTCCTTCCTTTCAAACTAACGTGAATCCCAGTGTATCCTTTAATCTTATAATATCAAAGGAAGGGATCTTCTAATTATGATCTAAATCACAGTTTTTCGAGAGCACCGGTTTTAACCGTTTCTGCGCATACGGATTCGGCTCCGGACGAGCCTCCCCCTTCACCCACTATGCACGCATTTTGGGTAAAAATCAATCTGTCTTTGTCCGAAAAAACCTTTTGCCCCATGTGTGCGACAGGATCCTTTCATCGGAAGTGTGACGCGAAGCACTTATCCGTGAACGCTCGGGACGATCCGACATTTATTTGTCACGATACGCATGTAAGTTTTCTCACATTAATAACGGCCCCGACTGATTACAATAAAGATAACCCCTGACGGGATTGGTTCATTTGGTTCGAAGCGTTAAGAATGCCTCCAATCCCCTCAGAGATAAACATGACCATTCCGATCAAGGGAGCCAGAAAACGGACATCTTTCCAAGACATTTTATTGAGCCACCCATACAGACCCGTTGCCCCAAACTCGCAACCCCGCATTTCAAACGTGGCGAAAAGCGAGAAGGCCGTCATCAGAGAAAGAACGTCAACCATAAAAGTCAGCACCACTTGCAAATACTTCC
Source organism: Candidatus Carbonibacillus sp. (assembly GCA_034007185.1). Taxonomy (GTDB): domain Bacteria; phylum Bacillota; class Bacilli; order Thermicanales; family DSM-22653; genus Carbonibacillus. Next base: position 23,208 of record JAVERJ010000009.1, read on the forward strand.
AAAACGGATCAATGCCCGGTTCTGTCAACTGGTGGTGGAACCCGACCGGAACCGAGAATAACAACAGTAAGATAAACGCCAGACGGGCTAATGAATCCGAAAAAATTTTCCCGCCAATGATTTTTGGCACAATGACATACCAGCACATATAGACAGGCAGCAACCAGAAGTAGACAAGCGGGTGTCCGAAATACCAGAATAGCGTACGACTTAACAGAACATCAATCGTATCCTTAAACCCTAATGACCAAGGTAAAAACTGAATTAAAATGGCAGTGGCAACGCCCAACGTG
>JAVERJ010000024.1:0-15284 GCA_034007185.1 Candidatus Carbonibacillus sp.
CAGCATCGTGATGACGCCCATATAACTTAACAAAGGAGAACGTTCGCCCGGGTGGTCTTTACGCCATCTGGCGTGACGACGGAAGACGACGAACCCTTCAAGCCAGCTTCCGACAACCAAGAGCGTCAACCCGATATAGAAACCCGGATGTGCTTGTAATGGTGCGTAAAATGTGTATAAAACAGATGCTTCGTTAAGCAATATAAACGTCGACGTCGTGACCACGCCAACCGTCATGAGCGTAAAACCGGTCCATGCCCACTGGCGTTCACCCGCGCTGTACGCACCTGCCGTTTTACTTTGAGCGGCCAATATAAAGTCGATAATGAAAAACGTCGTTAAGATGAAGCCTAAAATCACGCCGTGAACCGTGAGGATCTGATAATAGTCAATACCAGCCGGCAACGTGACTTTCCCCGTGCGGACAAGCGTTTGTAACAGTCCAGCCGTAGCACCGATCAACAGTGCCCCGAAAGCGACAAACAGATGGGCCATTGTCAGTTTCGCATCAAACGCGTAAATACTTCTGACTTATTTTTGCATTATTCCATCACCTCAATCGTCGCGGCCATCAGATGGTGGCCTGTGCCACAATATTCGTTACAGAGCAAGGTATACTTTCCGGGTGTTTTAAACGTGTTTGTATAAGTACTGACGTATCCCGGTTCCAGCATCATATTGACGTTTGTTCCCACTAATTGAAACCCGTATACGACATCTTTGGTCGTGACATTAAGATGAACAGTAGACCCTTTAGGAATTTGAACAACTTTATCAGAAGTGCCAACGTCGTAATTAAACGCAGAGGCCACATTCGTCAGCTGGTATTCGTTATCCCCTATTTGTTTAAGTCCCGGTTGGTCAAATAGCGGCGTTTCATCAACTTTTCCGGATCCAGCGTCACGGCACAGCCGGCGGCTGAACTCTCATATATATAAAACGCGCTATCCCGACGACAATCAAAAATACGAGTAAGGCACTAGTTCCAAAAAGCAACCAAATTTTTTCATACTGAGCATCTTCATCTGTTAACCTGCCTCCTTTCCCACTTAACGCGACAAAAATAACATTTACACGCCGAACCAAGACACGATGATTAAAGCACCTAATATCATGACTGAAGCAAAGCGCCTGTGAATGAGTTGTTTTCTTCTAATTTTCGCTTTTCCACCGTTCTTTGATCGAGTTGCGGCTCAGATATGGGGCGGTTCCCCCTTTCATCCGTGATGTTCACTAAATGTTCAATATTTCACTATTATACACTTACAGACTGACCGCTCTCTGCAAATATATTATATAAATACCGGATTTCATAAAAGTGACATGGACCATAGTTCATCAATTATTCATGATGTTTGTGATGTTTATCACATTGGTGACAGAATTGTTTCGTTAAGATAAAGTTGGGTTAGATCTTATGTCCATTCTTCGGGTAACTGCCATGACATAGACAAAAGAGGTGATTCCGTTGAAACTCGTCTTACCGAAGGAACACGGCACCTGGATGATGCTTTTTCTTCCATATCTGCTCGGCGTTGTTTTATCCGGACCGACACTCGCCCACATCCCCTTCCTAATTGGCTGGTTCTTCCTGTATTTATCGTCAACGCCATGGCTGAACCAAATCCGCAACGCGAAGCTGCGCAAACAGATGCGGCCTTGGGCGCTCGCCTATACAGCGATCGGGCTGATATTCCTCTTGCCTCTCGTCGGCCGATATCCACCACTCTTTTTCTTGGGATTGGCCATTATCCCCTTTTTTGCTGTCAATCTCTTTTTCATTGTTCGCAAAAAAGAACGTCACTTGTTAAATGACATCAGTGGTATAGTCATCTTCTGCCTCGGTCTGCCTGCGGCCTACGTTCTCGGCAAGAGCGGTTTAACTGTAGAAGCCGGGCAAATGTCGGCTCTCGTCTTTTTTTACTTTACGGGAAGTGCCTTTTTCGTTAAATCGTTAATTCGAGAACGAAAAAACCGGTCCTTCAAAATAACATCGCACCTTTATCATACGGCACTGCTCATCCTCCCCTGGCTCCTTGGAAAAGGGGCGTTTGCTTGGGCTTACGTACCGGGAGTGATCAAGGATTGGGTCACCCCCCGGTCAAAACCGGTACGTCCGATCACGATTGGCATCATAGAGATTATTAACGGGATTATCTTCTTTATTTTAGCTGTTATCATAGATAAATTGGCGTTTTTTTAACCGAAAAATCGTATCAAGCATAATTTTTTCACGTTAATGTAAAATTTCCGTGGGCAAATGAAAATGAAAGAAGGGCGTCCTTTGACGACCCGCTAAGGGGAGACGGTGCAAAACGTTTCTTCTGTAAAATCCACGATACACCAGTGGTTAGGTGAAAGAAAACGAGCATCGTAAGGGTATATTGATGGGACAATTCACTTGTTGTTGGGGCCTATGCAAAGCAGTCCGACGAGACGGACCATAAAAGGATTGTTAAGAATAAATTAAAAGAAAACCATGCATAAAAAAAGAAAGGATGACAAACGATAGCGCCACCAAGTGAGAGAGGGCAGAAGTTTTAAATCATTTTAGGAAGGTGCCCTCGATAACTTGACTCAAACGCTGAAAGGAACATGATTAATGTTTAAGTGAAGACGCATTATGTCGTTGTCGCGTCCCGTTTCCAAAGAGTCGAGGTCGCTTTTTCGTGTTAGTGAAAGCTGGCAAAATTTTTTACAAGGTCGGTATGAAAGAAAGTGGGATACTCGTTTTCGCAAAAGCTTATACGATTGGGTTGGGAGAATAAACAAAAAACTTCTAACAGAGCACCGATAACAAGGCACCGACATCAGACAGCCTGCCGTGTGCGGTAAGAATGAGGTCATCAAAGAACGGAAACTAAACTTTCAACATGCTCATCCCTCAGGTGAGAGTAGGTGAATCTTATATTTCAAAGCAAAGCCATGATTTACCTTCTAAAGAAGGGAGATCAAGGAAAATTGTGCATGGAATCAGGTTAAACTCATATCATTGTGAAAAAAGTTTTCCTACACCATAAATTTTTTCTAAAATAACAATAAAAATTACGGATATCAAAATAACAGCACTTGACACAGAAGCAACAATAGGGCTATATGCATCTTGCATATGAGAAAAGATCTCCAAAGGCAAGGTGCGCATGTGTGGAGAGACCATAAAAAGAGATACTGTAACATTATCAAAAGATGTCAAAAAGGAAAACATCCCTCCAGAAACGAGCGCTGGGCGAATTAAAGGGAAAGTAACCGATAGGAATACTTTCCAAGGCTTAGCACCTAAAATCATAGCCGCTTTTTCTAATGTATAATCGAAGCCACTTAATCCTGTTAACACAAAACGGACGACATACGGTAATGTAATGATGATGTGAGAGATAAGAAAGCCCAAAGGCGTACCACTTAAATAAAAAGGCGTAAAATATATGAGTAATGCAATACCTAACACAAGCTGAGGAACGGTTAAAGGGGCTGACAAAAAAGAGACTAAAAACGTTTTTCCAGGAAAATCGTATTTAGCAACTGCCAATGCAGCCAACGTCCCTAAAAATAAAGAACCTATCGTGGCCAGTACAGCAAATTTTACGCTATTACCGAAAGCTGATAAAAATTCAGGACGATCTAATATTTTTTCATACCACTGTAAAGAAAAGCCTTTGGGCGGAAAACTTGGATAACTTGCAGAAGTAAAAGAAGCTGGTAACACAACGATTACTGGCATAACAATATAAAGCACCACGAACGTCGCAATAACCGCAAGAACAAACTGCATTAAGCGTCGTCGCACTAGCGAAACACCTCCCGGAACCTACCGCTTTCAACTAAACGCGAAAAAATCGTCACAAGAATAAGCGTTGTCCCAAGCAAAATATATGAAAGCGCACTACCATATGTCCAACGTAATAAATTAAGAATTTCATCATATGCCACAACTGGGAGCATTGGTACATTAGCGCCACCCAATAAGGCAGGTGTAACATAAGCACTCATAGACATACTAAAAACAAGCACAACTCCCGCCACAATCCCTGGTAAAGAAAGGGGCAAAGTCACACTATAAAAAGAACGCCAAGGTGATGCGCCAAGGATGGCACTGGCTCTCAGAAGCGATGGGTCGATATTATATAGGCTCGTTGCAATAGATAAAACCATAAAAGGTAAGTATGCATTAGAAAGTCCGATCACAACACCACCTTCAGTAAATAGAAGTTTAATCGGTTCATCGATCACATGTAAAAATATAAGTATTTGATTAATAAAACCATTAGGTATAAGCATAAGGTAAAGTCCAAAATTACGTACAACGATGCTTACCAAAAGCGGTGATACAATCAGTAACGTCATGATACCACGAACTTTAGGTGACGAACGCGCTAAAAAGATGGCTAAAGGATATGCCAACAATAAAGAAAGCAAGGTGGTATAAAAACTTACACGAATCGTTGTCCATAGTGCATTGGTGTAATATGATTCACTAAAAAAGCGAAGATAATTTCCTAATCCATACCGAAGCGTCTCGCCCATATCATTACTGATCATAAGACTTAAATAAAAAATATATAACATTGGAACAAGAAAAAACACAATAAGAAAGATAAAGGCAGGAAAAAGCAAAAATAAACCAACACGAGATTCACGCCAAAAGTTAACAAAAGTCTCTCTCCAATTTAATCGGTTACGATAAACATGTTCTCGGGACGCCATCTTAATTCCACCTCACTTCCTTCCGTAAGTTCTGAAGAAATATGGTTTGTTTGTACTAGTAAATTAATTTCCCCTGATTGTACGATAATTTCCCATTGAACACCAAGATAGTTGACTTGATTAATAATTGCATGAATTCTAGCCCAGTGCGTGTCTTCTTCTTGCAAAACATAGGTCTGAGTTTGCTTTAAGTCGTGGTTAATAATATGAATGTGCTCCGGTCGAAGATAAACCTTAACTTTTTGTTGATCGATGAGTGAACGAGAACCATTTTGAATAAATGTAATATCATTTGTTTTATCCAAAGGAAACCAAATATCTTGTTTTTCATGCTGAATGCCATTCATGAGCACGCTTGCCTTGTTACCATTTAAATGAATTTGACCAGTTAATTGATTCGATTTACCGATAAATGTGTAAACAAATTCACTTTTCGGTCTTTGATAAATCTCAACTGGTGAACCAATCTGCTCGATACGTCCGCTATTCATGACAATAATTCGATCGGACATCGATAAGGCCTCTTCTTGATCATGCGTTACAAATATCGTTGTCACACCCAATTCATGTTGCAGTCGTTTGATTTCTAAACGGAGTTCTTGTCTTAACTTAGCATCGAGATTAGATAAGGGTTCGTCTAAAAGCATCAAGTCAGGTCGAACAACGAGTGCGCGGGCTATAGCCACGCGCTGACGTTGCCCGCCAGATAATTGTCGCGGATATCGATCTAAAAATTCACCCATTTTCACCAAATCGAGCGCTTCTTTAATCCGTCGCTTTCTTTCCTCTCGTGGTACCTTTCGCAATTTTAAACCATATTCTACATTGCTATATACGGTCATGTGAGGAAACAAAGAATATGATTGAAAAACCATTCCCAAATCACGTTTATAGGGCGGAACACGATTGACTTTTTTTTCGTGAATATAAACTTCTCCCTGATCAGGATGTAAAAATCCTGCGATTACATTTAATGTAGTAGATTTACCACAGCCAGAAGGGCCTAAAAGTGTTACAAACTCCCCTTTCTCCACCGTTAAATGAATCGAACTAAGAATGGGACGTCCACCCAATGTTTTGTGAATGTTTTCTAACCGAACAGCGACTGAAGTACTCATGATGCCTCCTGTTAGTCATGATTTAAATTATTTTATACCTTTACCTAATAATGGTATAACTTCTTGGTTCCAACGATCCACCCACGTCGAACGAATTTCAGCCAGTTTTAAAATATCCGGTCGATACAGAGGATCATCTTTAGAATAACCAATGATATCGACATATTGAGGATCAATGCCTACACTTTGAACAACAGGATAAAAAGCTTCTTTTGCTATAAGTGCTTGGGCTTCATCGGATAAAAGATAATCAATAAAGGCTTCTGCAGCAGCTTTTTTGGGGGTTCCTTTGACAATCGTTGCAGAAAAGGCTTGTAATGGTGAGCCTTCCTTAGGTACGATCATTTTAACTGGTAAACCAGAAACGGCCAAATCAGCAGTTGCGTAGCTACCCATCACGCCAATCACACCTTCACCTTGTTGAAACGCAGGCATCATTTGTGTTGAATTTTTATAAAATGTATTAGAAAAACGTGCAAGTTCTTTTGCTTTTTCTAAACCTGGTGTCAGATCATCTAAGGTTCCACCATTGGCTAAAGCAAGATTATAAAGAACCGTAAAACCCCAATCATTCCCTATATCAGCAATGACCGTTTTACCACCATATTGAGGATTAATGAGATCATTCCAAGACACAGGTGTCTTCCATCCATTTTTTGCAAAAACTTCTGTATTATAAAGCGGAGCGATGGTCAACCCAAATACAGGTGCCCCAGCACCATCAACAGCTATAAAACGTTCATCAAGGTGAGCATAATTGGGAACATTGGTCGAATCAATTTCTTCTATTAAACCTTTGTCTTGTGCCCTTTTCACATCAAGCGGAACATAAAAAGCAACGTCAATCTGCGGTGCATTTTTTTGAAGCTCAACCTTAGACAAAATTTCCCCAGAAAGTCCAGCAATAAAATTAATAGATATACCTGTTTTTTCTTTAAACTTTGGTCCGATGACATCGCGTATGGCACGTTCAATTTTACCACCATTGGCAGCTACAGTGATATCTTTAATGCCACTTAAATCAGTTGAAACTGCTGAACCAGTTGTTTCCTTAGATAAATTATCAGTAGACGATTTCATAGACTCGTTATTAGAAGAAGGGCTCATGCTTTCACCCGGTTTAGCCGGTGTAGGTGCACCACATCCAACAAGAATCATCACTAAGACTACCAGAAGTTGAGTGAGTAATATGACCTTCGTTTGACGCATACAAATCCTCCTTAAAATAACTTATTTTGAAATATATGATTTATAAGACATTACAAAGCTACTATAAGTCTTTCCCTAGTTCTGTACGAACCTCTTGCATCCATCGGTCTGACCATATACCACGAAGTTTCATTAATTTTTCAGGAGATGGCATAAACATTTTGGTGCCTTCTGGCATACCAATAACATCAACATATTGTTCTGGAATCATGACATTTTTGACAACTGGGAAAAAACCAAGATCAGTTAACTTACTTTGTGATGATGCACTTAGGAAATAGTCAATAAATTGTTGTGATTCTTTTAGACGCGCTGTTCCTTTGGAGATTACAGTACCTGTAGCTTGAAGTGGTACACCTTCTTCAGGCGCTGCCAGTTTTATTGGAACACCTTGATTATAAAGAGGAACAACCACATAGGAACCGAGTACACTGATATCTGCTTCACCTTGCTGTATCACAGGCATGACCTGTGTAGAATTTTTATAAAATGTTTCTGATATTCTAGCCATTTCTTTAGCCTTTTTTAATCCGGGTTCTAAATCTTCAAAGCTACCACCTTCGGACAAAGCAAGAAAATATAAAGTCAATAACGCCCAGCTATTGGGGACGTCTACATAAGCTGTCCGACCTTTAAATTGTGGATCGGCAAGGTCACGCCAGGAATGAATCGGTTTCCAGTTATGCTCTTCAAATGATTTCGTTTGATAAGCTGGTGCTACAACAAATCCAAATATAGGAACCCACACATCATCAATTTCAGAAACAGTATATGCTTTATCAAGCTGTTTAATATTTGGAATGTCTGCTTCTGCTAATGTCTCTGTTAGACCTTTTTCTTTAACTCTTAGAACGTCTATTGGCTCAATAAAAGCAACATCAATGGTTGGGTTACCTTTTGATGCCTCCATCCGCGCAACTATTTCACTAGATAAACCGGCTATAAAATGAATTTGAATCCCAGTTTTTTTAGTAAACTCAGGTCCAATGAGATCACGAATCGCACGTTCCATAACACCACCATTTGCTGCAATGGTTATCTCCGATATCTTTTGATTTTGATCGTGAACTGCTGAATCTTTTTGATTCGTTATGTTACATCCTGAAATAAAAATGAATGAAACAAAAAAAATAAATTTAACAGGAAGAAAAAATATCCGCGAATATTTTTTCATGGCATCACCTCATTAATATTCGGGTATTTTTTTATAAACCAATAAATATTATGCTACCATGTTAACGCTTTCGTTTACTTTAAGTGTAAAGGGAAATGATAATTGAGACAACAGCATATTTTTGCATACTTTATTCTAAATTGTGTCTCTCGATATTTTATATTTATCACGCAGTTCTCTTTTTAAGATTTTACCAGATGCATTTCGAGGTAAGTCTTCTACAAAAATGAAATGTTTCGGAACTTTATACGACGCCAAGTGGTCACGACAAAAATGCTTTAATGCTTCTTCATCAGCGTGCATACCTTTTTTAAGAACGACTATAGCTGTGACCGCCTCTATCCATGTTTCATCAGGCAATGCAATAACTGCCACCTCAGATACAGATGGGTGCTTATAAAGAACCTCTTCGACTTCACGGCTAGCAACCAGTACACCACCTGTGTTAATAACATCTTTAATCCGATCCACTACATATAGGTAACCTTCTTCATCAAAATATCCTAAATCACCTGAATGAAACCATCCTCCTTTAAACGCTTCCTGCGTTTCTTCTGGTTTATCCCAATATCCAATCATCAGTTGGGGAGACCGATGAACAATTTCACCTAAAATTCCAGGCGGTACGTCCCTCATGTCCGCGTCAACAACACGCGTTTCTACTTGCAAAACTGGCCGCCCAGCGGAAGCAGGCCGTGTCTCATGATCTTCTGGACGTAATACGGTTGCTAAAGGAGCCATTTCACTTTGACCATAAGCATTATAGAAACGTACGCCAGGGAAACGTTGACGCAATTCAAGCAGTACTGGTACTGGCATGATCGATGCTCCATAATATATTTTTTTGAGACTTGTCAAGTCAAAATCGTTTATAGAAGGATGACGCAGCAGATTGATCCAAACCGTAGGTGGAGCAAACATCGATGTAATTTCATGCTCCTGTATATACTTAAATATCATTTCAGCTTTTGGAGAAGCAATAAGGTAATTTGTCGTTCCTATTAGCAGTTGAGGCATCAAAAATACATGCATCTGAGCAGAGTGATAAAGTGGTAACGCATGTAGCATACGATCATCTCTCGTAAAATCTAAGTCATATAATACACTAAGATATTCAGCTATAAATGCCCCATGGGTCATCATTGCCCCCTTTGGATGGGCAGTTGTTCCAGAAGTATACAGTAGCTGCACAAGATCGTGCTCTTTAATCTCATCAAAAAAGGCTGTCTTCCAGACAGTTTCTGTATCTAATGTGTTGACTGAATCAATAAAATTATTCAATGTTTCTATGATGGATAATCCATATAAAGGTTCGATAGCGCGAATATGATCGATTAAATCTTGATCGTAAAAGCATGCCTTGGCACCTGATTGCCTGATGATGTATAATAACGATTCACCGGTTAATGCAAAATTGATGGGAACATGAACAAAACCTCCGTAGATAGAAGCGAGCCAAATGATGACATAGTGATCAGAATTTTTCCCATACACTGCAATGCGGTCGCCTCGTTGCAATCCAGCATCATATAACTTCCCTGCAACACTTACTGCAAGATGCTCTAACGCTTGATACGTATATCTTTGATCATTAAAAATAAGCGCTATCTTATCTTTGTTCTTACGCACTGTTTTAGAAAACATATCAGCAATGGTTTGTCGTCTAGCACGATCAATATCACGCATTTTCAAACCTCCTAATATATTTTAACATTACAATTATATTGACTTTTTTATTCCTCTATGATAGTATCATGAATTTGATATCTCATCAACAGACTTTTATCGACTAACACGATATGTACCCAAACGGATGGCTTAACGCATTAGACCGAAAATCTGCAGTAAGCCGATCAAAAGTGCTAATATGCCGGCGGCAATCAGCGGACCGACAGGTACGCCGCGAAAAAAAGCAACACCTATGATCGATCCGATTAACAAACCAAAAACTACAAGCGGCTCTGCTTTCATCAAAACCACGCCTCTACTGGCAATCAAACTGGTAAGTGTACCTACCATCACTGCGAGTATCAAGGTGGGACGTCGAAAAAATTCACTGATCGCTTGAAAGGAAACTTTTCCTGAGGCCAAAGGGGCCATCACCGCAACAATTAAAATCGTAATCGCCAGATCGACGCCGTAGCGATCGAGGAGGTTAAACAGAACATGATTGGAGAAAAAGCGGATAATGATCAAAAGGAGAGCAGCAATGGCCAGAGCATGGTTCCGCCCAAACCAACCCAACACAGCCAATCCTATAAAGATAAGCATTGGGATATCCCAGCTCCAGCCCTTCAAAGCAACCTCTCCTTTAAGCAAAATCAAACAGAGACATTTGGTTTTCTTCCGGAAGATCAGCAAAAACACCCAGTGTTTTCAAAGATTCTATAATGGTGCGTGTGACGCGCGTTCTTTCTGCAAAGTCTTGAATGGATAAAAAAGGACCCTTTTCGCGCGCGCGTGTAATACTCTCTGCCGCTGTCTGACCCAAACCTGAAAGGGCCGTAAAAGGCGGAAGCAGAGCGCCTTCATGAATTAAAAATCGATCAGCCGAAGACTTGTATAAATCGATGGGTAAAAAATGAAATCCACGGCGATAAAATTCATAAGCAACTTCCAACACGGTTAGCAACGTTTTTTCCTTTGCTGTTGCTTCATTCCCTTTTTGTTGAATCTCTCGAATAGCCCGGAGGACTGCACTTTCACCAGAACCGATCAAGTCGAGATCAAAATCATCGGCACGTACAGAAAAATACGTCGCGTAAAACTCAAGTGGGCGATACACTTTAAAATACGCAATACGGAGCGCCATGAGCACATATGCGACAGCATGCGCCTTGGGAAACATATACTTTATTTTTTTACATGATGTTAAATACCATTCCGGGACGTTGTGTTCAAGCATCAACGCTTCATCCTCAGGCTTTAACCCTTTGCCTTTTCGCACACTCTCCATAATTCGAAAAGCATCTTTTGGGGGGAGTCCTTTATATATTAAGTAAACCATAATATCATCCCGGCAACCGATGACATCTTTTAATTCCGCTTGTCCACTTTGAATCACTTCTTGAGCGTTGCCAAGCCAGACATCCGTCCCATGAGACAAACCCGATATCTGCACAAGCTCGGCAAATGTTTTGGGCCGCGTCTCTTCTAACATGCCTCGTACAAATCGCGTCCCAAATTCAGGAATGCCCAAAGTACCCGTCCGTACATCGATGGCCTCTAATCCAAGGTTCTCGCCCAGTGACTCCGTTCCTTGAAAAAGACGCATCACTTTCGGATCAGTAGGTGGCAGTGTGCGCGGATCGATGCCAGAGAGATCTTCGAGCATTCTGAGCACTGTCGGATCATCGTGCCCAAGTATATCGAGTTTAAGCAATCGCCCACTGATGGCATGATAGTCAAAATGGGTCGTCGTCGTCTCTGAGTTTGGATCATCTGCCGGTCGCTGTATGGGCGTAAAATCATGTACATCGAGATGTTGAGGTACAACCATCAGTCCGCCCGGGTGCTGTCCGGTTGTCCGTTTGGCACCCGTAGCTCCCCGCGCCAAACGTTCCATCTCAACTTTTCGCACAACCCGCCCAGTTTCTTCCAAATATTTGCGAACAAACCCAAAGGCTGTTTTTTCAGCAACTGTAGAGATCGTTCCAGCGCGGAACACATACCCTTTTCCGAAGAGTTCCTCCGTGTATTTATGCGCCCGAGGCTGATACTCTCCTGAAAAATTAAGATCGATATCTGGAACTTTGTCGCCTTCAAAGCCCATAAACGTCTCAAACGGAATATCATGACCATCGCGATGCAGGGGAATCCCGCATTCGGGACATAATTTATCGGGTAAATCAAAACCGCTTCCTACATCTCCCCCCTGCACAAACTCAGTATAATGGCAATTGAGACAAACATAATGCGGCGGTAGAGGGTTTACCTCCGTAATACCGAGCATCGTAGCCACAAAAGAAGAACCAACCGATCCACGTGAACCAACGAGATAACCATCATCGAGCGAGCGCTTGACGAGTTTTTGAGCGATCAGATAAATGACTGCAAAACCGTTGCCTATAATGCTCGTGAGCTCTCGCTCCAATCGTTCGGCAATGAGCGGTGGAAGCGGATCACCATATATCTCACGCGCCCGTTGTTGTGCCAACTGACGCACTTCTTCCTCTGCGCCTTCGATGACCGGCGTAAACAATCCATCCGGGAATGGTTTTAAAGAGGATATGTCACGGGCGATGGTGCGCGGGTTGTGAATCACAATCTGTTCCGCGATGTCGCGCTCAAGAAACGAAAAACTTTCCAACATCTCTGCCGTCGTACGGAAATGTTGTGAAGGAAGCGTTGCCGGATCTCGGGACGGAAGACCATTTTGTGCTCTTAACAAAATTTCTCGATAAACTTTATCTTGGGGATCAAGGTGATGCACATTTCCGGTGGCGACGACCATTTTTCCTAAGCGGTGAGCAGTCGAGATGATTTTTTTTAGAATACGCACAATGCCTTCTCTGTCTGGAATGACACCACGGTGTACCAAGGGCATATACAGATCCGGCGGCATAACTTCGATATAATCATAAAAACGCATCACCCGCTCTAAATCTTCTTCTGTTTTCCCCATCGCCGTCTCAAACACTTCACCTTCATCACAAGCGCTCCCGATCAAAAGTCCGTCACGGTGCGCTGCCAGATCACTTTTTAAAATACGTGGCTCACGATAATACGTTTTAAGATGAGAAATTGTGATGAGACGATAGAGATTTTTAAGTCCTTCGTTATTTTGAACAAGAAGGGTCGCATGAAACGGACGTGAGCGCTTGTGACGATCACCGCCGGAGAAAGCAGCAAGATCGTCTTGCGTATAAAGCCCTCTATCGGCGATTAGACGAAGCATATGATTAAAAATTTCCCCGGTCGCCTCTGCATCGTGATCGGCACGATGGTGTTGTGTCAGCGTCACAGAAAAATGCTTAGAAAGTGTATCGAGTCTGTGATTTTTTAGCTCCGGCAACAAAGCACGGGCCACTTCTAATGTATCAATCACTGGTAAATTGAGCGCTTTAAGACCGGCGCGGGTCAAAGCGACATTTAAAAAGCCCGTATCAAATCGTGCATTGTGCGCAACGAGGGTGGCCTCTCCCACAAAGGATGTAAAAGCATTCAGCACTTCGGACAAAGGTGGTGCATCTTTTAACATCTGATCCGTAATTCCGGTGAGTTCTACGATTTTGGACGGAAGCGGTTGGCCATAATGGGCAAAACTTTGAAAACGATCGACGATCTGACCATCTTTTAATTTAACTGCACCTATCTCAATGATCCTATCGGTATCTTGGGAAAGTCCGGTCGTCTCAATGTCAAAGACGACATACGTATCTGTGTCTAAACGTCTTCCACTTTGTGGAAAAAGAATCATCCCTACACCATCATCCACCATGTACGCTTCCATGCCGAAAATGACCTTAATACCATAACGTTCACCAGCTTCATAGGCTTCAGGAAAGGCCTGCGCGACACCATGATCGGTGATCGCTACCGCCTCATGACCAAAAGCGTGCGCCCGTTTGATCGCCTCCGATGGTGGAAGCGGAGCATCCATGGTGCTCATCGTCGTATGCAGATGCAGTTCGACCCGTTTTTCAGGTGCGTCATCTGTCCGTCTAGGAACGGTGTAACGGTTAATATCTTGGGCGAGCAGGATCAATTCTCGTTCAAACGTGTCTTCTTGTACTGAACCGCGCACTTTGAGCCAATCACCAATAGCAATGCTAGAGAGGGCATCTTTCTCAGCGTCGTTTTTGGCAAAAACTTTAACGCCGATCGCGTCTTCATCGTCGGTGATCTTCAGCATAAAAAGTGTGCCACCATTTTTCAAAGCGCGCTCATCTTTTACAAACACACGCCCCACGACCACAAGACGCGGAACGGGGTCTTGGATCTGACTTAAAGGCAATGGGTCACCGCTAATGATCTTACCCCAAATGACACCTTCGTGATCGTTTCCGGACTTCCTGCCACCGCTTTCTTTCGTTTCCTGCTTATTGTTTAAAGACTCGATTTTAATTTCATCCAACCACCGCTGCTCGGCCTGTTCTTGGACATGCGATTTGATGATCTGAAGTTCCTCTGTTCCGAGCGCAGGAACAAATAAAAAAGAAGGCAGGGTAAGACCTTGTGCGTATCGTGACCAAAAAAGTTTAAAGCGTTCTTCAGCGTTCGATGTTTTTAAAAATTTAAGTGCATCCTCGTGACGAACACCGATCACAAGCTGATCATCTTTTAGACGTGGGAAGTTTTCATCAAGGATCGCTAAAAGCTGAGGTTCTTTCGCTTTTAGCCAATATAAAAATCCGGGCCAAAAATGTTGGATGATTGCCTCGTTCGCCGGTGGTTCGGATAAGGAAAAATGTACAACCATTTCCGTATCAATGGGCCCGTGCTCGTACGCTTTATAAACCATGCGAACTTTTTCTTCCCAACGCAAAAACGGTAATATCTCTAGTAGTCCGATCGCTGTGAAAGAAAAAAGCCAGCGGCGTGCATCCGTATCGACGAATAATCGTTCGAGTTTTAGATGTCGAAAAACCGCATAGCCTTGATCATCATCGGGAGGAATGCGCGTTACAAGCGCGCGCAACGCATCATGAAGCTCGCCACCTGCGCTCATTCTGTCCCGCTCCTTTATCTATCATCTTCATCGTTCAACTCCGGACGCGCTCGTCCTCGTCTCTAACGTACAATTAACGCCCATCTTTTGTTAGCACCGACAGATCCCTTGCAAGTTCTTGCAATAACGGTAACAATTCCATTCTTGATACTTTAAAGACCTGACCAGTTTTACGTACTTTTACTTCAAATCGATCTTGGGTGCTTTCTTTACCAACGACAACCCGAAGGGGTATGCCGATCAGATCAGCGTCTTTAAACTTGACGCCAGCGCGCTCATTGCGATCATCGAATAACACGTCCCATCCGGCATCCACCAGTTCAGTATAGAGCATCTCCGCAAGCCGACGCTTTTCTTCGTCTTGATCAAGCGCTAAAATGAGATGCACCTCATAAGGAGCAATGGCAAGCGG
>JAVERJ010000123.1:0-6342 GCA_034007185.1 Candidatus Carbonibacillus sp.
TGATATGTGTCCCTGTCGTCTCTTGATCAGGGAAAAAGACGCCGATGCGTTCGCCGACGGCACGTTCTTCCGCATCTTCCGAGTTTAAGAGCAATCCGACATAATACGTATTGACGATGGCGGCATCGCCCACACCTTGTACAAGCGCTTTCATCTGATCGCGATCGTTGCCTTCTGGTTGCCGCGCAAAATTAGTAACGATCCCTTCGGCCCAAGCCTTGGCCTGATCGCGGCCGTGTAGGGCGATAAAGGAAGCGAGCAGCGACTGGTTATATAGGCTGGTCGAGGAACGGACGAGAAGTTTTTTGTGCCACGCTTCCTCGGTGAGCGCCTCATAAGTGGAAAAATCTTCAGCACGGTTCCGCGTTTTATCGTAGACGATGACACGCGCACGGGTGGATAGACCGACCCAGGCATTGTCACGATCGCGACGATCGCTCGGGACGTGTGACAAAATCACGTCATCGGTGATCGGTTCAATGAGCTGGCGTTCTTTGGCCAAGTTCAAGACACCGCCATCGACCGTGATGAAGACGTCCGCTTCCGTGTGTGCGCCTTCGCGGGCGATGCGCTCCATCAGTTCTTCTGCTTTACCGCTGATGATTTTAACTTCGATGCCTGTCTCTTTGGTAAAATCAGCAAAAAGCGCTTCGTCCGCATCATAATGCCGTGCCGTATAGACATGAACGATCGGCTCTTCCGTGTTCGTCTCCGTCGCCTCCGGAGCATTGGTGGTAGCTACTGGATCTGTGTTTGTCGCGCCACTTGGCGCGTCATTGGATACGGCGCTTTGCCCGCAACCGGAGAGACTTAAAGCGATCAAGACAACGAAGAACAAAGGCCATACATACCGGAATGCACCGAACATAGACGTTCTATGCAACATAGCGTGATCCTCCCCCTGTTATTGAAAATGAGAATGATAATCAACAATCACATCGTAGTATATCAGGGTTATTCCCCTAAATCAAGGTTATATCAATACAAAAAACATGCAAAAATAATAAAATGGAGCGTGGCGGTGGATCAGGCAGAAGAAAATAGACTGAAAATATAACATTTATTCGTTGACATCCCGTTTTTAATGTGTTAAGATTTTAAGGTATCATACGGTCGGTATCGCATCATCACGACCATCAGGAATCATATTAAGAACAACGCGCCGAATTTTTACTGTATCGTGTTCTCCGTAAGGAACGGACGAACAGAGGAGAAGATACCGTAAAAAACGGGGGAACCATTGTGGGGCGAATCAGCGCCCATGGAGCTTATCTTTATGTCGCAGATGCACTGAGTATAGAGGATGCACGGAGCATATCGTGTGTATCGTGTGTATCGTGTAGATCACTAGCGACACTCATCTATTTTTAAGCTTCCATGGTGCGTGTAGGAGACCATCTACTCCGAGTCCGTCAGCTAACCTCGTAGGCATGAGATGGGCGATGTGCCGAGCACAAGCCCAGAAAAGGCAGAGCTTTCTTTTAGAATGTTCTCTGCCTGAAGGGGCTTTTTGTTTTTGTTGCGGGTTCGAAGGTTCGATCGAAGGGGGAGTCGTATGGCCAAGGTAGAGGTCCGACATGTGAGCAAAATATTCGGTGACCGACCGGAAGTCGCACTGAAGATGATGCAAGATGGTGCGGATAAAGAGACCATTTTTCGCGAGACAGGCATGACTGTAGGGGTCTATGATGCTAATTTTACGATTGAAGAGGGCGAGATTTTTGTCATTATGGGACTTTCCGGGAGCGGTAAGTCAACGCTTTTGCGGTTGATCAACCGCCTGATCGAGCCGACGTTTGGTGAGGTGATCATCGATGGGCGCGATATCGTACGGATGAAGCCCCGTGAGCTGAGGGAAGTGCGTCGGAAGAAACTGGGGATGGTGTTTCAGCATTTTGCCCTGTTTCCACGGCGCACGGTTTTGGATAACGTCGCCTATGGCTTGGAGATTCGCGGCGTGCCTCAAAAAGAGCGCGCGCAAAAGGCGCTGGAAGCGATCCACATGGTCGGTCTTGCTGGCTATGAATCATCGTATCCGGGTGAGCTCTCCGGTGGTATGCAGCAACGCGTCGGTCTAGCTCGAGCGCTTGCCGGCGATGTGGATATCTTGCTCATGGATGAGGCGTTTTCCGCGCTCGATCCGCTCATTCGTGGGGAGATGCAGGAGGAACTCTTGAACTTGCAGGCGCAGATGAAAAAAACGATTGTTTTTATCACCCACGATCTCGATGAAGCGCTCAAACTCGGTGATCGCATTGCCATCATGAAAGATGGGCGCATCGTTCAGATCGGCACACCGCAGACCATCGTCAGTCAACCCGCCGATACGTATGTGGCACAGTTTGTAGAAAAGGTCGATCGCAGCAAAGTGCTTTTAGCGCGTGATGTGATGAAACGGCCCGATGTTGTCGCACAGTGGAAAGACGGGCCGCGTATGGCCATCCGTAAAATGGAAGAAGCGGGCATCTCTTCTATTTTTGTCGTCGATCGCGGCCATCTCAAAGGATTGCTCACCATTGAACGCGCCATTCCAGCGACCAAACGTGGAGCATTTCAGGAGGAGGATTTGGAGCAAGATTTTCCACGCACGTCCCCGGAGACGCCGCTTACAGAATTGATGGAGATTGCTGCTGAGACGCGCTACCCCATCGCTGTGGTAGAGGGCGAGAAGCTTCTCGGGATTATCGTGCGCGTTCTTATTTTAAGCGCTTTGTTGGGACAACAAGGGGAGGTAGCGCCGTCCGATCGCTCGCGTCATGACCATGAAGGCGCAGGCGGGATGAGCGCGGAACCGTCAGCGGCGCTCGATGCGGTCGATGGTGGGGCGTCGGAAGGAGGTGCACCTCATGCATTACGTTGACTTACCTCTGCGGGCGTGGACCAATCAGTTTTTTGATGATTACTTTATCCCGCGCTTTGGTGCTTTTTTTGAAGCGTTGGGTCGCCCGATAGAAAGCCTTCTCACCTTTTTAGAATGGATGTTATCGACGGTACCGGCTGAAGTGTTGGCTGCCGTTTTGGTCATCGTGGCTTGGCGTCTACGTGGCATAGGGCTTGCGCTTTTTACGCTGATCGGGCTTTTATATATCGGCTCGGTCGATCTTTGGGCGGAGGCGATGCGCACCTTATCCATTGTTCTTGTCGCGGCGCTCTTTTCGCTCCTCATCGGTATTCCGCTGGGGATTCTCTCCGCTAAGTCCGAGATGGCAAGCCGCATCGTGCGCCCCATCTTGGACTTTATGCAGACGCTACCAAGCTTTGTCTATCTTATCCCGACCATTTTGCTGTTCGGCATCGGCGGGGTAGCGGCGACGATCGCCACCTTTGTATTCGCCACACCGCCTGTGGTGCGCCTCACCGATCTTGGGATTCGTCAAGTGCCGCGTGACCTCGTAGAAGCGGCGGAGGCATTTGGCTCAACGCGTTGGCAGATGCTTAGCAAGGTGGAGCTTCCGATGGCGCGCCCGTCCATCATGGCAGGGGTCAACCAGACGATTATGCTGGCGCTTTCCATGGCCGTGATCGCGGCGATGATCGGGGCAGAAGGGCTCGGTAAGATCGTCATCTCTGGCATATCGCGCGTCGATGTGGGGTTGGGGCTGACAGGCGGTTTGGGGATCGTCGTATTAGCGATCATTCTTGACCGTCTCACGGAAAGTCTGGCTCGAGAAGGAAAGTCCAACGTGAATACCGAGTAATCAATATCGACAATGAAAATCATCTATTATGCACATCTATGCACATCTAGCTTCGAAAGGGAGATGATCTGAATCATGAACAAACGTCGTTTTTTCGTCACATTTCTCATCATCAGTCTTTTCACTGTCCTAGCAGCGTGTGGCAGCAATAACGGTGGTGGAACGGGCACGTCCGAGGGAACAAAAGCGCCCGAGGCAACCACTGGTTCTGACGGGGGCGCGAATCAGGCGCCGCAAAATGGTACGCTCGATCTCGGTCAAAAGACGATCACCATCGGGGTGACGCCTTGGACGAGCACGATCCCTCCGACGTATGTCGCTAAAAATATCCTCGAACAGATGGGCTATACCGTAAAACTTCAAGAAGCCGATGCGGGTGTCGTCTATGCGGGCTTGGCCAAAGGGGATATCGATGTGTTTATGGACGCATGGCTCCCAGATACGCATAAAAATTATATGGATAAATATGGTAACTCTATTGAAGACGTCGCGGTTAGTTACCCCGATGGTGAGCTGGGATGGGTTGTACCGGCGTATGTCGAAGGGATCACTTCGATCGAAGACCTCAAAGGCAAAGAAGCGACGTTCGATCACACCATCTATGGCATTGAAGAGGGCGCAGGGATTATGCAGACAACGGAAGCGATGATCCCGGCCTATGGTCTGGATCTCAAGTTACTCTCATCCAGTGAAGCAGGCATGCTTTCCCAAGTGAAGCGCGCCATCGATAAAAAAGAACCTATTCTCTTTTTGGGATGGCGTCCACACTCTATGTTTGCGCAATGGGATCTAAAAGTGCTCGATGATCCCAAAGGCTTCATGAAGACGCAGGAAGTGCATGTCGTCGCGCACAAAGGGTGGAACGAAGTCTCTCCTGCCGCCTACGCCTTCTTTAAAAATTGGCACATCGATGTCGGGGATGTCGAACAGATGATCCTGGAGATCGAAGACGGGAAAAAACCGGAAGATGTCACCCAAGCGTGGATCGATGCGCATCAAGACGCTGTCCAGTCCATGATCCAGAGCAAATAAACGATCTAATGAGCCCAGCCTTCGATCACGCAGAGCCTCCTACCTTCACCTTCGTGAAGGATAGGAGGCTTTTTTATGTCTTGTTGCTTGATCGAGAGAAAATCGCTATACTTTCCTTGACAAGAGCTAACGCTGAAAGACCGAACGATGAAAGACCGAACGATGACATACCCTAGGATGATGGGACCGAACGATGAAGCCATCGAAGATGATCCAGCCGAACGACGACTATATCCGGTATCATACCGGTATCAAGACGAGCTACATGAACGATTGAGGAAGGTAGGCATCTCCGTTGGAACGAGTCTACACCGCATCAACTGCTGAACGTGCGTCTCAAGACGTCGTCTTACCGACCGTATCGCTCTTCGGTCTTCCTTTTGTACAAACGACGCTCTCTGAGCTCAGTACGTACCTTGTGCAATGCATAAAGAAAGATGCGCCCTTGTGCAAGGCGCGCGAGGCCGGGCTTAAAATCAGCACCGTGAACGCCGAGATGATCATGCAGATGCGACGGAATGCAGCATTTGATCAAGAAGTCCGTTCCAGTGATCTCATCATCCCTGACGGCGTGGGGATTTCTTATGCGGCGCGTGTGCTTAAAAACATTCATCTGGAGCGCATCGCCGGCATTGATCTGATGCAGGAGCTCATCGCGCGCGCCCACGCCGAGGATCTCAGTGTCTTCTTGCTGGGCGCTGAACCGGAGGTGATCGCGCAAGTCCAGACGAATCTGCTGCGCCGCTATCCCGGCTTGCGTCTTAAGGTGCATCATGGCTATTTTTCGCCACAGGAAGAAGAGACCGTGCGGGATACGATTCAAGCGTTCGCCCCGGATTTTATTTTTGTGGGGATGGGTGCAACCCGTCAAGAAGCTTGGATTCATACGCATCGACCCTTATTCCCCGAGGCGCTTTTGATGGGGGTGGGGGGAAGCTTTGATGTTCTGGCGGGTAAAGTGCGCCGCGCCCCCCAGCGCTGGCAACGGTGGGGAATGGAGTGGCTCTGGCGATTAAAAGAAGAACCGTGGCGCTGGCGGCGGATGCGCGTGCTTCCGTATTTTGTCCTGATCGTCTGGGGTATGAAAATCGGTCTGGTGCACTGGCGCGATTAGAATGCTGGAAAAAACTGAAACATATTGTTATGGCGCTGCAACTGTCAATCGTCAGTGAAAATGTCACCTTAACTGTTCTGTGAAAATGTCATATACTTTGGCTGGGGTTTGTTAATGATCAGGAAACGTCGTACATCCGTCAAGGTTTCCTTGCGGCAATCGTCTAATAACGATGGCTGGAGCCACCCTTGTTGACCGCCTCCTTCCGTTTCCCGGATAGGAAGAAAGGCCGCCTAGGCTTGTCAAGGCTCAAGGATTTATGCTATGCTGAAGCTGCTTCTGAGTCTTCCATGGTTTGCGCCATGGATGATTTGCAGCGGGCTTGCGTGGCGACGCAGGACTCGCTGTTTTTGTTTTGGGCTGGCGCTCAAGCCTTTGCGTTTCCCGCAATGCAAAAGCTTGTCCGTGATGCCAGACCAAAAGTTCGTCCTGCATCGTTTGGCGCACTTCCACGACCGTTTTCACCTCGAAGGGATGCGTTGGCTTTACGGCAAAAGT